>JAZUMZ010000088.1:0-19291 GCA_045603885.1 Bacteroidaceae bacterium
TGCATTATTTATGATTTGTGTGGCGGCCTTCGCCCAAACGTCATGGGCTGTCCCCGTCACACTCTACGCCAGTGACTTGGTCAGCCAGAACGCCAAAGACCTGAAGATAACCTCCACTACCATCCTCAGGATGAATGCCGACCTGACACTGACCAAAATCACCGGAGATTACGAAATCAATGTCGTTCAAGACGGCGACCACACGCTGACTGTAAACAACTCGGACGGGACTGCCATCGACGTGAAGACATTCGCCTGCAACGCCAACCTGACCGTGAAGTCGCTGAATGCAGAGAAAGGAATCGAAGCAAACTACATAAACATTTATGGAGGTACTTGCAACATTAGCGGTGATAAAAATGTGGTGTACGCCTATAAAAACTTCTACGTCTCTGACAAGTGCGAAAGTCTGACAATAAAAAACAACAAGACCAACTACAGCGCAGTCTATTCTGAAGGGACTATCTCCATCAGCTCGCCAAAGGTGAAAGTTTCCGGAAAGAAAGACGCCCTGCGCGCATACGACAACATCACGCTTACCAAGGGCGAGATGACATTCATATCCGCCGCCCAAGACGGCATCGCCCTCCACTGCTACAACGGAGACGTGAAGATAGACAGCTGCGAAGTGACTGCCACCGGAGGTATGGCAATACGCGCAGAGAAAAACATCACCTCAACCAGAACACTGAAAGCAACATGCATCAACATTGACAATCCGGCGATTCTGTCGGACAAGGGACGGGTGTATCTTTATGGCGAGTCAATAGTGAACGGTGGCAAAAGAGCAATTGAATGTAATTATGATAATGATAAGGGCACTGAATGGAGTATATTATTTGTCAAAGGTAATTTGACCGCGTCCAACAAAAAGCCAGACTCCTATTGTATTCTGGCCCGTGATGTAAAAATTGAGAATGCCACTGTCAACATCACTTCCACTTCCGACGCCATTCACATCGAAGGGAGCGCCACATGGAACGAACTCGTTGTAAAATCTTCTAATTTAACTGCCACATCTTCAGAAAGTGGAAGTACAGCACTTTATATCGGCAACACCTTCAACTTAAATAATTCTGTTGTTAAAGCCACAGGAGGAACGGCTATCAGGTCGTTATATTACATGGATGTTATCAAATCATCGGTATTTGCAAGATCAAACCAGGAAGGTAATTTCGCAATTAAAAGCCCAACTCCACAATATGCCTCGAGTGGAAAACTGAAATTGATAGGATGCGGTATTTTTACTCCAAAGAATTACATCTTAGACTCTAAAAACATCACGATTTATGACAGTGACAATAATCCGGCTGATTACGTGGTGATTCTCCCCACCACATTTGACGGCAACGTCAACCTGAACACCTACACACCGCATCCCGGCGACACGCTTCGTTATGAGCTGTCTGGCAATGTGAAGACACTGAAGGAAAACGGGATTGCCATCTCATCTATGTGGTTGACTTCTGAAGACGGAGGCGTCAACTGGAATACCGTGTCAGAAGAAGACTCATACGTTGTAGGCTCCGGCGACACCGGCAAGCAGATACATGCCATGGTTTACTCACCAGATTATACTGCCACCGTAAAGAGCGACACTGTCACTGTCACAAAACGTGCCTGTGAGAAAGAGGTTGTCGCACCTGAGCTCAGTATAGAAAATGGCAAGATACGAGTTGCCAACGCACAAACGAGTCAGGAATATCTTGTATTATACAGCAAGAAAAATATTGACGAGTTTACAGAGGAGAACTGGGCAACCGCCACCACATACGACGGAACCGGCCCGTTCTATCTCAACGGCACAACAAACATGGTGAACTATGTCTATACCCGTGTGAAAGAAACCGCCACCACACTTGCCGGAACAGACATCGCATCGTCAGAGATCTATTTTGGAGAGACCACCTACGTGCAGGGTATCAGCCTCTCATGCAAACAGATTCTAGTTATAACAGTGGGGGTACGCACTCAGGTGTTGAGCAATGACCTGACACAGGAAGGAGATTCTTACTACTGCCAGGTGGAAGATGTCATCCAGATTAAAGTATCCCCCATCCCGGCAGACGCAACCAATTTCAGCGGGATCTCCGCCAGCAACTGGTTCAACAACACAAAAAGCGGCACCTTCTATGCCGATGCTAAATGCAGCACAGCCTTGGAAAGCGGCCACCAGTATAAGACCGTATATTTTGTACCGTCGGAGGCTCGAAATACAGTTGACATAAATGCCGAACTCACAAAAGGATACAACGACATTGCCCGCGACGTATTCTACCTGAATGTAGCTGACGCCGACGGGCATCACCAAGTTGACGCGGTCAGCAGTCTCAGTCTAAGCCTGACAAAAGGCAATGTGATGAAAGGAATTGAGTTGGAGACACGCCCCGCAAAAGCATGGGTCGGCAATCTTTCCGTAAGTCTTACATCAGGAGAGGGCACAGCTCCAATCGTCATATTCAACCCCAGAGACACGACGATGACAGTAAATGCCACTGACGCCACTCCCGGCACATTCAAATTCGACATAGTCAAGGCAATCGGAAACGGCAAGCAAGTAATGAAAGTGAAAGTCGGGTATATGGAAGTGACGGTGACCGAGCCCGAGCCGACTCAGATCGCGGTTTTGCCGTCCACCATTACCGCAGATCCTGGCACTATCCATGAGCTGATTGCTGAGCTGACACCTTCCAACGCAGATGTAACCGTGACATGGACAAGCAATGATGAGAGCATCGCCACCGTAACAGCAGACGGCGTGGTGACGATAACAGACGGCGCACCTATAGGCGGCAAAGCCACCATCACCGCATCATCGGGGGATATTTCAGGCACATGTGAAATTACTGTGGCAGGGCATACGTACGAGCTGTGGGTGGCAGGACAGCAAGTCACCTCACGCAGCCAGACAGACATTCTGGGCGACGGGACAGCCAGTTTCGACGGCTTAACGCTCACGCTCAACAACGCTAAGATTAAAGCCACGTATGATGACTCCAACGGCATTGAGCACTATCTCGACTACTTGATTATCAACCTGAAAGGCGACAACGAAGTTGAGAGCGACAACTGTGACGGTATTCTTCTGGGCGGCAACACGATGATTTCCGGAGATGGCACGCTGAATGTGAAGGGCGGCTTCCACGGTGTTCAAGTGGGATGCGACTGGTCAACCGGCCCTTACACTCTCTCCATTGACAGTTGCACAGTAAATGTGGAAGGCTTCTACTCCGGACTCTACGGTTCAGGCGAAAGCGAAACCAACTCGTTAGACATCACCTACTCAACAGTGAATACCATCGGCCGGAACCACAGCGGTATTTGGGCATTTGCCGGAGACATAAACCTCAACAGCTGTGAGATTACCAGCCCGGAGAATGCGGTTATAAAAGACGGAACAGTGACCGTCGGTGAGTCGGAGGCGCTTGAGGTGGTGATCGTTCCCTCTGCAAACGACCATCTGAGAGGTGACGTGAACGAGGACGGCTTTGTGAACATAACAGATGTCGTTGCTGTCATTAACCATATTGCCGGAATATTGACATACGACAGGGCAGATGTGAACGAGGACAAGAGCGTGAACATCACTGATGTCGTAACTGTCATCAACATCATAGCAGGAAACTAAAGTTGCAATAAAATCATAAAAAGAGCGGCTGCGATTTTTTTTCGCAGCCCCTCTTTTTATGATTGAGCCGTTCAGTGCAAAATAAAGAAGATAAGCTCTTTCATCACATCGGCGTCGCTCATGTTTCCTTTCTCGATTCCTTTCAACCGGGCGTCGGCCTCACGTAGTTTGGCGATTATCCTCATGGTCTTCATTGCCGAGTAGAAGCGCATACCCTCCTTGTAGTCGCGCAACTGAAAGGAGTTGCGAAGATCGAGATACTGCATAAGACCCTGCTCGGTCTTCTCTGGAGAGTACCATGCCTGCATAAGGTTGGCAAAATAACTGAAGAGAATAGCGACGGTGGCAATGGGGGAATTGAGTTTCGGGTTGTCACAGAAATAATTAATGATACGGTTGGCCTTAAGCACATCGTGTGACACGATGGCGTTTTTCAGCTCAAACTGGTTGAAATTCTTGCTTATGCCGATATTCTTCTCTATATGCTCCGGCGTAATCAGGTTCACTCCCTCTGGCAGAGTTATGCAGAGCTTGTCAAGCTCGCTCGACAGGCGGTTGAGATCAGAACCTATGTTCTCACAAAGCATCATCATGGCTTGATTGTCGATTGCAAACCGCTTACGCTTCAGATAGTCTTGCACGAAAGTGGGCAGCATACCGTCCTTCAGGCGGTTGCTCACGCAGACCAAACCGCCATGCGACGTTATCGCACTCACGATTTTCTTGCGCTGGTCAACTGTTCCGTTCTTGTAGTTTAAAACAAGTATGGTGGTAGGCATGGGGTGCTCCACATAGGGTTGAAGCTCATCGAGTTTCTTGAGGTTCTGCCCCTCCTTGACCACTACAACCTGTCTCTCTGCTCCCATAGGAAAACGCCGTGCGGCGTTGATGGGCTCGCCAATATCCGTCTTGTCTGTAGCGTATATGGTGGTGAGGTTGAACGCCGTCTCTTCTGGTTTTAGAGCTTTGTCAACAATATAGTCCGTCACCTTATCTATATAATAAGACTCGTCGCCCATAAGCAGATAGACTGGTCGGAAAACACCCTGACTCACCTCAGAGATGATGTCTTTGTAGGTAACAAGTTTCTTATCTGCCGTAACAACTTTATTGTCCGTCTTTGCCATGTTGCTATTTTTGTTTAACTTTGCAAAGTTATAAATAAAAGCGCATAAATCCAAATATTTGGCTACAGAAGAGAGAAATATGCAGACTATGAATCTGCCTGAGTTT
This sequence comes from Bacteroidaceae bacterium, assembly GCA_045603885.1. Lineage (GTDB taxonomy): Bacteria > Bacteroidota > Bacteroidia > Bacteroidales > Bacteroidaceae > UBA3839. Next base: position 4,862 of record JAZUMZ010000088.1, read on the forward strand.
TCAGGCAGGATTCGGGAGGTATCGGGCAAGAGAGAGGTATTCGACCCTCTGCGCCAGAAGTTTGTGGCACTCACGCCCGAGGAGTGGGTGCGTCAGTGTTTCATAAGCTATCTGACCAGATTCAAGGGCTATCCCCCCACCCTGCTCGCAAACGAGGTGAGCCTGTCGCTCAACGGCATGCAGAGACGATGCGACACCGTGCTGTACGATCTGCATGTTCGCCCCAGAATGATTATCGAATATAAACGTCCGACAGTAAAAATCACGCAGAGGGTGTTCAACCAAATCTGCAGATACAACATAGTCATGAAGGTTGACTATCTAATCGTAAGCAACGGCATTCAGCATTTCTGCTGCAAGGTGGACTATGAGAACCAGAAGGTGGAGTTCTTGAATGACATACCCGACTACGACCAACTCCAATAAAACTCAGTTTAAGATTTATTTATTAAGATTTTTCACAGAATATTTGTTATGAGACGATTTTTAATTTTATTATCCTTTATTATAGCGACAACACTAAGTGGAAGCGCACAGTTGAGAATGCCGTCGTTCTTCTCCGACGGAATGGTGGTTCAGCGAGGAGAAAAAATTCCAGTATGGGGATGGGCGACTCCCGGCTCCACAGTTGAGGTGAGACTTGCAGGAAACACACGCAAAACACAAGCCGGTTCCGACGGCCGATGGGCCATACAGATGCCGAAGATGAAGGCCGGAGGCCCTTACAGCCTTGAGGCTGCAAGCGGAGACATCCGGATAAGTCTGAGCAACGTGTTAGTGGGCGACGTGTTCCTGTGCTCAGGACAGTCAAACATGGAACTGCCTGTAAGGAGGTGTATGGACAAGGTGGGCGACAAGGTCAAGAGCTACACCAACCACGACATACGCTACATGAAGGTGCCACACCAATATAACTATGTGCGTCCAAACGAGGATATGAAGACCAGTCCCTGGCAGGACATCACACCTGAGAACTGCGGAGAGGTGAGCGCGATCTGCTATTTTATGGCAAGAAGCCTTCAGGAAAAATACAAAGTGCCTATAGGCATAATCAATTCCTCTGTAGGCGGAACACGGGTAGAGGCATGGACACCACGGGACGTGCTGAGCCGCTTCGACGGCTATGGCGAGGAACTGAAAAAGTCAAAATACAATAATGAGAACTGGCCGGACTCCGTGCGACAGGCGGAAAATGCGGCAGGAGCAAGATGGGAATGCGAGATGGCAGGAAAAGACTCAATCTTGCAGGCATGGAGCCGTCCTGATTTTTCTTTCGACTCATGGCAGACCATCGATATGTTCTCCGACTGGAGCAAAGGCAACAACGGCTCATACTGGTTCCGCACCACCGTGGATCTGCCGGAGTCATGCGAGGGTAAAGAGGCTGGGCTCCGTTTCGGAGCAATCAAAGATGCCGACTCCATTTTCGTAAACGGATGTTTTACAGGCAACACCACCTATCAATATCCACCGCGTGTGTACAAAGTGAAGGGCGGTGTCTTGAAAAGCGGAACCAACGAGATTGTCGTACACTTGATGTCCCAGAACGGACGTCCAGGTTTCACAAACGGAAAGCTCTACCAGATGGAAGTTGACGGAGATGTATTCCCTCTGAGCCACTCGTTGCAGATGGCGGTGGGATGCACGATGCCCCCCAAACCCACTTCCACATATTTTGTAGATGGCAACACAGGATTATACAACGCCATGATCGCCCCTCTGGGCAAACTGCCGTTCCGTGGGATGCTTTGGTATCAGGGTGAGTCAAACATGGGTAACACCAGCAATTACTGCGAACACCTCAGCGCCATGGTTGACTCATGGAGAAAGCAGTTCGGACGGGAGTTCCCTGTGGTTATCGTCCAGCTGCCTGGGTATATGGGGCATCACGAACAGCCGTTCGAAAGCGGATGGACACAAATACGTCATCAACAAATCCTGGCATCATCGGCCATAAAGCATGCCGCGCTCGTACCCACATTAGACTCGGGAGAGGCTGTAGATATCCACCCACAGGACAAGGACGTGGCAGGACACCGGGCAGCACTGCAGATGATGCGGATGGCTTACGGGGAGAAAGGGGTCGTCAGCAACGGACCCACTCCGGAGAGATGCATACAGAAAGGCGACCACATAACAATATTGTTCTCACCATCCAGCGGAAAGCTTAAGTTGAGAGGTGATAAACTCAGCAGCTTTGCGGCTTGTCAGGAAGGAAAGTTCAGATGGGTGGAAGCCAACATCACAGACGACCACAAGGTAGAGCTCCAGCTGCCCGTCAGCAAGCCTGTCACAGCAGTGAGATATTGCTGGGACGACTTCCCCACCCCAACATTATTCAACGAGGAAGGCATACCGGCTCCTCAATTTGAGGTCAGCATCAAGCAATAAATGTCAGATACTCAAATCACATCGCGCTATGTGAGTCAATCCTGTGTTAATCAGGAGATAAATCCCTGACGTTTGAGAGCCTCAAACATACCGGCAGACATAGACTCGTTGTCCTTCTTTGTATAGCGGCAATCTGTAAACACCTGGGCAAGAGTCTGTTTGCCGTTGACACGCACAAAACCGACATTTTCCTCAAGCGACTCCTTGAAAGCATATATGTCATCTATGTCGTTCTCATTGTAATCGGCATAACGGTCATGATGCACGATTCCTGAGAGCGGAAGACGGTCGGTCTGCGACGGCTCCTCGTCGGGCCACCCTACACATATTGTGGCTACAGGAAACGTGAGTCGGGGAAGTTTCAGCACATCGATAATTCCCTGAGGATTATATACAGTGGTTCCAAGATAGCAAGTCCCCAGCCCCGCCTCCTCTGCCAGCGTGCAGAAATTCTGTGTAAAGAGGAGCGTGTCACTCATGGCATTGATAAAAGACAAGAAGTTGTCGTACCCCGGCACTGCGTCACGCTGTTCACACCATTTACAGAAACGGTTGAAATCGGCACAGAAAGTAAGCACGGCGGGTGCTTTAATCATTGGCTGGTTAAAATGTAATGGAGCCAACTCCTCTTTAACCGCGTCGTCTATTGTCACCACCACGCTGTAGAGTTGCATATTGCCCATTGTAGCGGCACGTGCGGCGGTTGACAGCAACTCATCCAGCAGTTGAGGGTCAACCGCAGTCTTTTTATATTTGCGTATCGTGCGTCTGTCTTTTATTGATGTCATAATTAATTTGATATTTGATGAAGAAATGCTATCCGGCTTATTGTCTCACCCAGAGGCGGATATCCTCAAACTCAACAAAGGCATGGTTGTCGGAATAGGTGGTTTGATACAGACCGGCCTTGACAATTCGAGGCATTTGATATCTTTCGTCAACAGGACTTGCGGGCATATCTGTCCAATGGATTCCATCGGAGCTGGTACGAGCGTAAATCCGCCCATTCCTACGCTCTATTTGCATCCACGGGTCGAAACTCCAACCTTTGTTATTCTTAAACTGAGGACGGTGGTGTCCAAACACAAATGTCAGCATATTTCCGCAGTTGTAAGCCGGGAAGACACCGAGATGTATGAGATTCTGTCGCCCGTCAGGCAGTTCCTGTCTTATAACCAGCCCGCCTTCATTGTAAGCGGGTGTGGAGCGGCGGTCGAGACCTGAGAGATTTGACACCCTGCACTGAAGCAGAAAATCGCCCTCAACCTCGGCAACAGCCATGGGCAGCGCAGGATCATTTGTGGCATTCAGGTTCGTGCCCTCCGACTCCAGAATCAATGAGCGGTCACATGTCAACGGCACGGACAATGAGCCGCTCAGGTCTTTGAAATCGTCTGAAGGTCTGAGTTTTTGGGAGATTACGGGCGAAGTGTTTCCCAACAAGTCTGACACCCGGACATAAATCACAGGTTTGTCGCCATCTACAGTAAAAATCTGTCCGTTGCCTGCAGCCACGAGATTATTCGGGTCTGTGCCGAAAGCAAAATCGTAAGTGCCATGCGGCAGTTCGGTTCCGTCACCACCCACCACATTTGCGATGTAATGGTATGGACTGACTTGCTTTGCATCAATGCGGAAATTCTTGCCGGCAACGTGATTAATCATGGAAAGAGCCGCTTTTTGAGCGTCTGTCAGGTCTGACCGCCTCTCGAGGCATACCCTTATATCGTGTTCGTCGAGTGCTTTGTCATATACCTCCATGCTATGGAGATAACCAGTAAAGGGGTTGCTTCCAGAGAAAGAGTTTCCTATTATGACCGGTACAGCGGGACGGAGCATGATAAAGATGTTTTTCTCAGCAACTTTCTGACCGTTGCAATATACAGTCTCCATATACCCGTCATAGACCACCGACCAGAACTGCCAATCTCCGGCCTTGACAGCATGGGCTGCACCGCTATTCTCAAACGATGCGTTGTGTGCGACAATTCCCTCTTTGGGATTCGTGCCGTTGCGGAATTCTATCGTAGCAAGGTCGTTATGGTTAGGCATGAACTGAGCCACACATTCCATGTCGCTCACCTCTGGATTCAGCACCCACGCATTGATTGTATAAGGAGCGTTGTAAATAAATGTCTTTGGCATCGGAAAACTGCTCTCAAGCGTGCTGACACCATCGAACTTGAATGCCATCTTACCGTCTTTGGGCACAACGGGCACAGAGCCTTTCGCATGGAATAATCCCGGGATACCCTTGTTCTTCACCTCCCCGACCAGCTCCCCGGGGTTATAGTCATCGGCATTTATGTCAATCACGCGGTTGTCAACCCAGCCGGTGGGTGAGCGGTCAAGATAGGGAATCACATCTTTGGTGTGTATCCATGGATAACCCGCCAGCAAAGCCTCCTCATCGGTTTCGATGGATGGCATCATGTCAAGCGGGTCATTACCATCTTGGGCATTGAACACCTTGATATTCCATATGGCAGGAAAATGTCCGTTTTTCTGGGTGTCGGTAATCGTAAGCCTGACGAAGCGGGCTTTCACATGCCCCTTGTCAACCATCGGAGAGCATTGTATGGTATTGGAAGTGCGGTCGGCGAACATTTTCCATTTCATACCGTCATCCGACACCTCAATCTTATATTGATAGAAAAAAGTGGCATACTCAAACTGAGTGAGCACTTCGTTGAATTCCAACGGCTTGCCCATGTCAACCTCTATCCAGGCCTGCTCGTTACATCCTTTTGCTCTCCATAGAGTTGCGTTGTTGTCGTCAACGGCATAAGAAGCCTTGAACCAGTCGGAATATTCCGAGGATGCCCGAACATTTGCCATGAGAGCCAGATTGGGGGCAGTCTTATGCATGTCTCTTACCGAGGCGGGAATTACACCGTCGTGAGTGGGCACAACGGGAATGATGTCGCCGTTGGCGTCAAACTCCATCTTGTCTATGCAAACCTGACGGTTAAAACCATGTATGGATCTGGGGAGGTTATGGCGGTGGTAGATGATATAATAGTCATCACCGTCAACAAGGATGGAATGATGTCCAGGTCCATGTACCGTAGAGTCGGCATTTGTCTTCAGTATGCAACCTTTATAGGTGTAAGGCCCCATAGGTCCTTCATTTGAGACGGCATACTGCACCCTGTAGGTGTCGTCGTGGCATGAGCCGCTGGAGTATGTGAAATAATATGTGCCTCCGCGCTTAAACACAAACGGTGCCTCGAAAAAGTCGGTGATTTCGGTGTTTGGTATGAGCCGCTTGTCGGTGAAGGACAGGCCGTCGTCAGACAGACGCGCGACTCCACATCCAAAGCCTTTGTATATTCCCCATGTTCCAAAATAGAGGTACTCACTTCCGTCGTCATCGACAAAAAGCTGTGGGTCGAGGGTGATGGCATTATGCACAAAGCGGTCGGGAACCAACACCGCATCGGGCGAGCCCAACCGGTTTTTCCATGGTCCCACTGGACTGTCGCTCTCTCCCACCCTCACCTCGCATGGTGTGCAATAATAATATCTGAAAGATCCGTCTTTCTGCTGAACAACATCCGGTGCCCAAACCACCTCGGTTGTAGGCCAGTTCATCGTCAGGTTACGCCAGTTGACAAAATCTTTCGACATCCACACTTGTGGCGGTCCGTATCCATTCCCCGTACCATCCGTTGTGGCATAAATATAATATGTATCACCAAACTTACGGATTGTGGGGTCGGCAAAATATCCTGGCAGCAACGGATTTCCCGCCCCCGGAGTGTTCCAACTGGCGCGCTGTGCTCCCGAGATGAGCCAGATTGTCGCAAGCGCAATTGTCAGGACGGCTTTCTTGAGCATAAAGAGAGTTGTTAATGGGTGGTTCTATAAAAATGTAAAGCGTCGAAGTGAAACGGAGCACCCAAGAGATAATAAAAACTAATTTATAGAAGTACCCTTATTACTTTTTGTATTTCTTATAGCGTTCGTTGAGTGCGTTAAGCACCTCCTCTGTCACGTCATAGGCATCCTTGGCATAAAGGAGGTCATAAGAAGATGAAGACTTACCAAAAAGGAAATCATAACCTTTCTCTTCGCCGTAGAGCTTGAGGAAATGCTGTATTGTGTCATTGATTGCCTCAGTGTGCTTCATTGCCAAATCCTGATACTCACTCGTAAGCTTTGCCGCATATTCCTGGTATTCTCCTGTAAGCTTGGCGTCAAGTCCCTCGTAATCCTGCTGGAGTTTTGCGATTGCAGCCTGCTCCTTCTCATACTGCTCCTGAGTGGTAATCTTATTGTTTTTCAAGTTCTCCTGGAACTTGGCAGCACGAGACTGAATCGCCTGAGCCTTGGACTTAAGAGTGTTTTTCGCACTGCTCTCCTTGGCGCTTATTGACTTTTGCGTGGCTTCTTCCTTGGACTTCATCTCTGCCTCAACGTCTTTCTGATACTCATAGTTTGCCACGATGGAGTCCATAACCACGTAGGCCAGTTTCAGTTCCTTAGTGTCCTTTACCGGAGTCTTGATTTCCTTGTCAATGTTGAGTTCTTCTTTCTTCTCATCACCACCGCCACAAGAGACGATAGACGTGCCGCACAGCAACAGGGCCATAGCCGACACAGCAATTTTGTTCTTCTTCATTGATTGATTAATGTATTTAAATTTAATTTTTATGCTGATTATCTGCTCACCTCGGCAATTCGAGGCCTCTTATGCCGCTGCTCATAGTCCTGACTTTGGGCACAATGGACGCCACGCCGCCGCATCTCGGGATTCTGAGACACGTGGGTCTTGGGAAACGAGCCGTTTTTCTTGATTATCATGCCTATGCACAAAAGCAAGACACATGCGGCTACAAACAGGATCGTTATTATAATGAGCTTTGACATAATTGATGTAAGATATTTGTTTCTATTGCAAAACAATCAGAGCTATCTGCTTTAATAATGCAAAATTACGACATTTTAATGACTTTTTCGGCAGTTTTATGAAATAAATTTGCTAACTTAGCGGAAATTTTCAAAACATTAACGTATTAAGGACAATTCAGTATGTTAGAACCTAAGGCGATTTTCGATTTTTTCAGTGAGATAAACAAGGTGCCACGCCCCTCGAAACATGAGGAGAAGATGATGGAATACCTTAAGTCGGTTGCAGAGACACACAACTTGGACTACCGTGCAGATGAGGCGGGGAACGTGATTATCACATGTGCCGCCACTCCAGGTATGGAGAAGTCGCCTACTGTCGTGATCCAGGCACACATGGATATGGTTTGCGAGAAAGACAAGGATCTGGACTTTGACTTCAACACCCGGGCTATCGAGACCTATATAGAAGGCGACTGGATGAAAGCACACGGCACCACTCTCGGAGCTGACGACGGAATCGGTGTGGCTATGGCACTGGCACTTGTCACCGACAAGAGCATTAAGCACGGACCTGTTGAATGTCTGTTCACCAAGGACGAGGAGTCGGGCATGACAGGCGCGTTCGGACTGAAAGCCGGAGAGCTGAAAGGCAAGTATCTGATAAACCTTGACTCAGAAGACGAGGGAGAGTTCTTCATCGGTTGTGCCGGAGGCATGAGCACTACCGCCACATTCAGTTACAGCGCCAGTCCTTTAACCAGCGGTTACACAATACTCCACGTAGGAGTAAACAAGCTCACCGGCGGGCATTCCGGCGACGAGATAAACAAGAACAGAGCCAACGCAATAAAGATTCTGGCACGTTTCCTGTATAAGTCAATGGAAAAATATGATGTCCAATTGCTCAGCATCGACGGAGGCAATCTCCACAACGCCATACCACGATTTGCGGAAGCCACTATCGCCATTCCATCAGCCCACAAGGAGCAAATCAGGATAGACCTGAATGTGTTTGCGGCAGAGGTTGAGGAAGAATATCATGTACAGGAGAAGAACATGGAGCTGACACTCGGATCGTCGTCTGACCATGAATATCCAATGGCAATAGACCCGATTGTGGCAAATAATCTGATTTTATGCTTGCAAGGGCTGCACAACGGAATTCTGGAGATGAACCAGGATATACCGGGATTCGTGGAGACCAGCTCCAACCTGGCTTCTGTCAAGATGAAAGACACAGATAAGAATGGTGGTAAGATTGAGGTGTTGGTGAGCCAGCGCAGCTCATCCGACAGCGGACTGGACTCTGTCTCTAACACCGTGGCAGCCGTGTTCAAACTCGCCGGCGCAGATGTGGTGTTCACCGACCGATACCCCGGTTGGAAGCCAAATCCCGACACACGGCTGTTGAAGGTGTCGGTAGAATCCTATAAGGAGTTGTTTGGGAAGGAACCGGTCGTTCGCGCTATTCACGCCGGACTGGAATGTGGATTATTCTCGACCAAATATCCTCAGATGGAGATGATCAGCTTCGGCCCTACCCTCCGCGAGGTACACTCACCCAAGGAGCGCCTGCTCATTCCTACTGTGGACATGACCTGGCGCCTGCTTGTTGACATCGTTGAGAAACTGGGATAGAACAAAAACATTTTTATTATAGAAGTCCCCTTTAAACTTTTAGAGTCTTTTTCGGTCACACAATAAAACTTAGTAATTAGTAACTTCATACTGAAAACCTAAAAACCGAAAATTATGAAAAAGATTATACTATGCGGCCTCATAGGTCTGATGACAGTGTCCATGGCTCACGCACAGTCTCTATACAACACAGTGCGTGAGACAGCAACGAAAGTGGTGAACAATCCCGGTTCAAAGAGTGACGAGGTTGAGATTGCGCAATTCGAGATTAAAGCATTGAATTATATCTCAGCGCAAGCTACAAAACGCGGCCTGAGCCAAAACGAGTATTTCTTCGACAGCCAGGCAGTGAACATGAAGTCATTCGTTGATGACTGCCGCTTTTACGCACAGAAAGCAGGCAAGATTTCCGCAGCAAAGAAAAAGCAGGTGGTTGACTGCTTCAAGAAAGCATCCATGGACAACCCGCTTTTCAACGACCCTGACAAACAGACAACTCAAGCCTACATAAGGAACACCCAGACAGAGACACCTTTCTCTTTAGACACCGACTGGGAGAAAGCATATGACCAGGCCACACGTGAGGTGAGGAAAATCATCAAATAACCTCATCTCATCATTTAAGGGTGGTTCTATAAAAATTGTTGAATTGTCAGCAGACCTTTAGTCTTGTCCTGTCAATGCCCATAGGGTCAGGAATTTGATTCCCGTGACAGAAACGGGCTACGATATTACGGTCGTCGCCTACATACACAAAGCGTTCAAGGCGTTCCAAGAGGGTGTAACCCGGATCGGCCAAAAGCTCGCTGTCATCTATGACCAGCGCATCGAAATCGAACCCCGGCTCAAAGCTTCCAACTTTACCGAAAAACCGCCCCGCCGACTTGGTGGCAATCCAGAAAGCCTCAGACAAGGATAGGAATTTACACGACTTGTCACGCTGATAATGCATCTTGCTCACCTGTATGGCATAAACCATCATACGGAAAATACTGAAGTCGTGACCGCCACTGACATCGCTGCCCAGCCCCACGGGTACGCCGGCATCGAGGAAACTGCGTACAGGTGCCATTCCTGACGCGACATTGAAATTGGAAGTCGGGCAATGGGCAACCATCACCCCACGCTCACGCAACAAATCCAGCTCATCGCCGCTGCTCCACACGCAGTGGGCCATCACCGTGGGGGTCTGCCCAAACAGGCCATAGCGGTCGTATGCGTCGGCATAATGCCGGCTCTGGGGCTCCAACCGCCTCACCAGCTCAATCTCGTCGTGATTCTCTGAGAGGTGAGACTGTACAGGCAGGTTGTATCTACGGGCCATCTCGCCACAAGCACTCAGCAGCTCAGGTGTACATGAGGGAATGAAGCGAGGAGTAACGATAGGCCTTACAAGGCCATCCTCACAATCAAACTCTTTTACAAGAATGTCACACGCCTCACATGCCTCCTCCACACTCTCCCGCAGACCCTCAGGGCAGTTGCGGTTCATATTGACCTTACCAACAAATCCACCCATTCCGGACTTCTCTAGATGCCGCATAAGCAAGCGTGTGCTGTCAAGATGGACTGAGGCAAAAGCCACTACACGCATGGTGCCATGAAGCCACAAAGAGCGGACAAAACGGCGGTACATGCGGTCGGCATACTCTATATCAGAATACTTAAGCTCCTCAGGAAACGTGTAGTTCTCAAGCCATGGGAGGAGTTCCTCATCCATGGCAATTCCCTGGTTGCGATACTGAGGCGCATGGACATGCATGTCGTTCATGGCTGGTATAAGCAGACAGTTGCCAAAATCCTCTACCGAATATCCGGCAAGATGCCCTGGCAGCTCATGGTACACACCCTCGACCTTGCCGTCACTCACCACGACATATCCCTGAGGCACCACCTCAAAGCAGTCGCTCTGAGGCGTGTATATTATATTGGCACGATATATTTGCGTAGTTATCACAATCAATATACATGTTGCTTGCCGACAAGCCAGTTTTCTATTGCGAGTCCTTGTATACGTTCAAAATGCCGAAGGTTTGAAGTGACAAGCGTCAAGTGATGGTGTAAAGCAGTAGCTCCGATGAGTAGGTCGAACTGATCAACGCGCTGGCCTGAATGCTCTAGCGAATGGCGAATTTCGCCATATTCCCTAAAAGAGGAATAAACGGGGATGACACGAAACAGGCGTTCCACCTCATGGATATCCTCAAGTTTTCGTTTCTTGTCCGAAACCTTGGCCAAACCGAAGTAAAGCTCGGCTATTGTAATTTCGGAAACATAACAGTTCTTGGTTCCGACCTTCAGCAAAGTCTCTCGGACACACCCTTCATTTCTGAACATAGAAATGCACACGCAGGTGTCAAGCAGATACTTATCCATACGAGATTACCAGTTTTCAACAATTCGTGTGCTCGATACATTCTCGCTTCGCAGCATTTCGGCATAGTCCCCAGTCGGCATGTCGCCCCCCCAGTCACTGGAGAAGTGAGCGAAGATATCTTTTGGTTTCTTTTTCATGCCGACAGCCTTCTTCATAGACCTGACAAGCTCGGAAATCAGGTCGAGTTTTTCCTCATTGGGCAGTGTACGGAGCATATCCATATAGACATCGCTTGCTTTAAGTGTTCCTATCATATACATATCTTCTTTATATTCGACATTGCAAAGATAGTGCAAATTGGTGGAATCACCAAAGGAAAACTTGTTTTTGTTTGTTTTTCCGACATGGCATCCTATCTTCGAATATTTTTTCAAAAAAGTACCCTTTAGGATGTCAGTTATGAAAAAGTATTATATTTGCAGAAAACAAAGACATAGAACTAAACCCACCGCAGGCCTCTTACGATTTCCATAATGGCATAAAAAGGAGGTTACAACCTACGGTCTACGAACCTGCGCAGGGCACGCCATAAGGCTCCATCCTCAATGTGGCTCAAACGTCCAATGCGACAGAGAGCATGCCAAAGCGGAGTCCCCTGCGGCCGGCCGTCATCGCCGACAGGTCCGCTGTGCTGCTGCCGTCTCATAAGTCCGTAGAATCCGAAGGATACCATAACTCCCATCATCACTACCACACATGTCTGACTGTTGATGGAAGCTCCACTTAGCCACATCAACAGCCATATAAGAATAACAACAAAGTTCATCGAGAGAATAACAACCGCCGCTCCGAGGTGTGAGAACCCCATGTCGATGAACAAATGGTGCAGATGTGACTTGTCAGGTTTGAACGGGGAACGTCCCCTGATCATCCTTACTATCATCACCCTCAGAGTATCGAAGACAGGAATACAAAGTATCGCCAGTGTCATGGCTATCAAGCCAACACCCTGTTCCTCCAGTTTTGAGCCACTGCGGAGTGACAGTGCTCCAAGCTCGAAAATGGTCATCAGGAAGCCCAACATCATAGTTCCGCCATCCCCGATGAACATTTTTGACTTAACGCCAAACACATTGTGCATGAAAAACGGCAACAGAGCTGATGCCACAATTACGCCCAAAGAGGCCCACACCTCTTGGTTGACAGCCAAGAAAACAGTGGCAAAGCTGACACTGGCCATAATTCCATATCCCGATGAATAGCCGTCAACTCCGTCAATCATATTAATAGAATTAATGGTGCCCACTCCCGCCACCAGTGACAGTGGTATGCCTATCCACAAGCTTATCTCATGAATCCCGAATAGTCCATAGAAATCGGTGATATAATGCCCTGTCAGTCCCATATATGCCCCTACAATGCCAAATTGCATGATGAGCCGCAAAATAGCTGGTAGGTTCTTGATGTCATCCCACACCCCAAACAGCAGCATGGTAGTCATGGCCATAATACTCCACCTTATGCTTGCTCCGCTGACTAACAAGGCCATGGCAAGGCATCCCGCGAGAATACCCGCATAGACTGCCACGCCCCCCATGACCGGGACCGGCAACCGGTGTAGCTTGCGTGTATCCGGGTTATCCACAATCTTGTGACGCCTTGCATAGCGCAGCACGAAAGGGAAAACAATTGTCGTAACCGCCAAAGACAGCACAGACATAATAATCAGTTTCAATGTCATGCTTATTGTTGCCGAATCATATTAGGGTACTTCTATAAATTAGTTTTTATTATCTCATGGGTGCTCCTTAGTGCTTCGACGCTTTACGTTTCTTAGCTGCATCTTTGTCCTTCCCCCCCTTGAACCATAGCTCGCTATGCTTCTGCGGCTGCAAGAACAAATCTGCTCGCTAATAAACTGTAAATCGCCTGAAGCTAATTTATAGAACCACCCTATTATATATCTCTAAATGCTTCATTATCACACTCTCTATCGCAAACTCGCGTTCTGCCTTTTCTCTTGAGGTCTTGCCCATTCTGATGCGTAATTCCTTGTCCTCTATCAATATGCGTAATTTACTCGCCAATGCCTCACTATCTCTGACAGGAACGAGAAAGCCGTTGACACCGTCGTCCACCACATCCTTGCATCCTATAGAGTTAGTAGTGACAATCGGTCTGCCGATTGCGCAAGCGTCGATAAGCGACTTGGGAACACCCTCGCGGTAATAGCTTGGGAATGCCATGATATGACATTGTTCTAATATGGACTTAATATCCATCTGGAAGTCCAGCCACTTTATGTATTTCCCGTCACACCGGCTCTCAAGTTCTTCCTTCGATACGGCATCCGCATTGACAGCCAACCGCCCGCAAAGCCAAAACTCCAACTTCCCCTCATAGTCCTTTCTAAGCTTCTCCGCGGCCTCAATCAACACAATGGCTCCTTTCTCTTTCACCATTCTGGCAGTAAAGACCACTTTCAACGTCCCGCTTGCTTTCTCAGGCACATACTTGAATACATTCAGGTCAACTCCGGATCCCTTTATGAATGCCGCCTGAGTGTCAGCAATTACTCCATGGTCCAAGAACAAATCCATGTCCTCGTGGTTTTGAAATATCACGCTCACCCGCTTCCTTCTGTTCGACATCCGCATCATGGCAAGAATACACCTTGCCGTGACACTCATCTTGTCACCTGAGAATACGGCTCCCAGTCCGCTCACAGCATTTACCACACCGTAAACCCTGGCTAACCTGGCCGCAAGACCTCCCCATAGAATATTCTTCAGTCCTACATGATGGACAACGGCGTCCCGGTTCTTCTTGTACAGTTTATATAGGAACCGCCAGGTCTTTAGTTCCTGCAGAGGATTCATGCCAGTAGGATTAACGGGCAACTCCAAGACCTTCAGCCCCATTGCCTCCAACTCACGCATCCGCCCGGTATCCTTGCATACCACAGTGACATCCCACCCGGCACGCTGTGCGGCAAGCGCTATATCCTTTCTGTGTGAAAGAACAAAGCGATCCTCGTTGACAACCATAAAAAGTTTCATCTTCTGTATTCAATTTTCAAATCCCAATCTCCTTGACTATCTGTCTTTAATCATCTTCAATTACCAGTATAGGGTACTTCTATAAATTAGTTTTTTATTTTTCAAGGGTGTCCTTTTGGGCTTCGACGCTTTACGTTTCTTAGCGGCATCTTGGTTCTTCCAGCCTTGAAC
>JAZUMZ010000089.1:0-1536 GCA_045603885.1 Bacteroidaceae bacterium
TGATGTGCGCCCCTTTTGTTGGACGGTTTAACTTCTGTTTATTTTCGGCTCGTGGCACAGAGCAGGCGGAGCAGCCCTTTGGCTGAGCTGCGCAGCTTGCTCTGAACGGCTGGCCGGCGTATTCGCCAGCCGTGTTGCTTGCAGCACGATGTTTTCAATTTATCATCATCTGATTGGCTATCCGGTACTGCACCGGGCTCATGCCATCAAGTCTTAACTTTATTCTGTCCTCATTATAGTACTTTAGGTAGGCTTCCAGCTCCATCCTGAAGTGCTCCATCGAGTCAAACTTCTGCAAATATAGCAATTCGGACTTCAGGAGACCAAAGAAGTTCTCCATCACGGCATTGTCCAGACAGTTGCCCTTCCGAGACATACTTTGCTTCAGATGGCTCTCGCTCAACAGCTTCTGGTAGTCCTTGTGCTGATACTGCCATCCCTGATCCGAGTGAAGTATCGCGCCCGTGTTCTTTCCTATCACCTTCAGCGTACCTTCGGCCATCTTCATGACCATATCCAACACAGGACGTTCGTAGATCGTGTAGTAGAGTATCTCTCCATTGTACAGGTCCAGAACGGTTGAAAGATACAGTTTCCTTCCAAACAGATGGAACTCGGTCACATCAGTCACCAGCTTTCTATGAGGAACATCGACATTAAAGTTCCTTTCAAGCAGATTTGGAGCAATCTTTCCCGTTTCGCCTTTGTACGATCTGTACTTCTTCATACGAACCTCGCACTTCACTCCTTCCTCTGCCATCAGTCTACGTACGACCTTGCCGCTTATCACGTATCCTTCCTTACGCATCACTGCCTGGATGCGTCTATAGCCGTATCTGCCATGGTGCTCATGATAGATCTCGACTATCCTCTTACGTTCCACGGCCCACCTGTCACGTTCACCTGAACGACTGTAATAGAAGGTAGAACGTGCCATCCCCTTGATCTGCAGCAGCAGGTCAAGTCTATGAGACGGCCTTAGCTCTTGGATGGCTTCCGCCCAATCCCGCGTTGACGGGCTTCCCGTTCTTCTACTAAGGCCCTCACTTTTTTTAGCAAAGCGTTCTCCGCTTCAAGCCACTCATTCCTGAGACGGAGCCGTTCAAGCTCGTCCAGTTCATCTTCCGTGTAAGCTCTCTTCTTCCTTGACATAGGCGATTCATTCTTTCTTCGCAAGCCGTCTGCACCATGAGACTTGTATGACAGGTACCAACGTCTCAATGTCTCATGAGGTATCTCATATTTAATTGATGCTGCCGTCAAAGATAAACCATTATTTACGATTTCCTCTATAACCATTACCTTTTCTTCAAACGACATGTGACGCGCTTGGGGCTTCGGCAATAAACCCAGCTCGCCACCTCGCATATACTGTTGATACCATAGGCGCAACGAATTCGAGCCTACATGCAACTCTCTGCATATCTGTGATGCACTTTTACCTGAGGCTAGCATACGGACTGCCGCTACTTTAATTGGATACTTAGCATTCTTCATAATGAATTCCATTGTGTCCAACTTTTGGGGCGCAGTTCA
>JAZUMZ010000090.1:0-15133 GCA_045603885.1 Bacteroidaceae bacterium
CTGAAAGGGTTCCATAATATCAGCATTATCGCTTCTTGTAGAGTTTGCGGAACTTGAATAAAATAAGATATATATGCAAATGAGAAATTATCTAATGATGGCTGCTGTCGTCATGATTACAGCAGTGAGTGGATTCGCCCAGGACATGAAGGGCGAGGCAGGACGATGGACATTTGTCGGGCAGTTGACGAATCCAGGTGATACACTTTGGGCATATGCGACAGACAACCTGAAGGAAGAGAACGTGGTGGTGCGCGACGGCGAAACGTTCCGTTTCACTACCGAACTGACGGAGGCGAAGGAGTACTATTTCCTCACGCCATCGCTGATACGGGGCGAAGGCGGTTACAGCTTCCTTGTTACAGCTGTGCCGGGCGAGGTGTTGCAAGCCGATGGCTTATGCGATAAAGACAAGCCGGCCGATGGAATGACCTACAGTGGCACAAGTTTCTACAAGTATTACACCGAGGCCATTATTGCTGGCAAACAGGTTGCGGACAGTGGGAATGCACAGGCGGCCATAGACTTCGTCAAGGCACACCCCGGTTACGAGAGCAGTGTGACGCTCGTAGGGGCTGTTGGATGCTATGCACCCGACCGGCTTGAGGAACTGCTTGCCCTGATGTCGCCCGACATACGAGGCGGCAGGATGTCGGCCTACATAGACAAGCAGATAGCAGACGCAAAGGCATACCGGCAGCAGAAAGAGATGGAGGGCAAGACGCTACCGATGGGCAGTATAGCACCGGAATTCACGCTCAACGACCTGAACGGTCAGCCTCTCACGCTGTCGTCGTTGAGGGGTAAGATTCTTGTACTCGACTTCTGGGGTTCGTGGTGCGGATGGTGCATCAAGGGATTCCCTGAGATGAAGAAGTACTACGAGAAATACAAGGACCGGATGGAGATTCTCGGCATAGACTGCAACGACACCGATGCGAAGTGGAAGAAGGCGGTGACCGACAACCAACTGCCCTGGCTCCATGTATTCGTGCCTCGCGACTCAACGGTACCTGCCGACTATCTGATTCAGGCATTCCCCACGAAGATTATCCTCGACACCGACGGCAAGGTGCTGATGACCTTCGTCGGAGAAGATCTCAAGTTCTACGAACTCCTCGACGAAATGTTTAAATAAAATAGGAAGCAAGACAATGAAGCAAACAAAACTATGGATGATTGCCGCCATCCTCGCAATTATCTGCGGCGCAAGTGTGCTGACATCATGCGACAAGGACGATGAAACCATTGTAACACCACAATCGAAGGAATACTTCACGCTTTGGAACCAGTGCGAGGCACTGACCGCTTTGCAGGACTACGTAAAGGACGTGACAAACCCTAACTCTCCTAACTACATCAAGGAGGATGACCGCATCGCCACGTTCGACATGGACGGCACGTTTGTCGGCGAACTCTACCCGACATATTTTGAGTATAACCTGCTGGAATACCGTGTGTTGGATGACCCGACATATCGCGACATCGCACCAGACGATGTACGTGAGACGGCGCAGGATATACGCGACTTCGTGCGCAACGGCATGAAACTGCCCGATCACTTCGACATGAAGCATGCCTATGCTGCCGCCAAGGCATACGCCGGCATGACGCTCGCCGAGTTTAATGCCTATGTGAAGACATACGCTGCACAGCCTGCCAATGGCTTTAACGGTATGACATACGGTCAGAGCTTCTATAAGCCCATGTTGGAGGTGTTCGACTACCTGAAGGATAACGGATTCACATACTACGTTGTCTCAGGCTCCGACCGTTTCATCTGCCGTGCGCTGACTGAGGCAATCGGCATTCCATCCAACCGTGTGATTGGCATGGACGTGAAACTTGTGTCGTCAAGTCAGGGCACTACGGAAGGGGTCAACTACACATTTGGCAAAGAGGAGGACATCGTGCGCACCGACGAGCTTATCATCAAGAACCTGAAGACCAACAAGGTGCTCCAGATTGCGCAGGAGATAGGTAAGGTGCCTGTACTGTCTTTCGGCAACAGTGGTGGCGACGCGGCCATGCATAACTATGCGTTAGGAAACAACCAGTACAAGTCAGCGGCCTTTATGCTTATAGCCGACGATGACGACCGAGACCATGCCAACCGGGAAAAGGCTCTGGCCCTCGGGCAGCAGTGGCGAGAGGCTGGCTACCATGTCATCTCTATGCGTGATGACTTCAAGACCATCTACGGTGACGCTGTGACAAAAACCGACTTCACCTTCTAGCCCGTTACTTTTCGTAAATTTGCAGAAAATATAATCCTCACAAACATGAATGATACAGAAAACAGCAAATCTGTCTGGAAAGAACCTTTTTACAAAGAGAGGACAATTGGCAAATGTGTATCAACAGGTATCAGTATAGTTTCTAACAGATTCCATAAAATTTTCAGACTTTCCTTACCTGCTGCGCTTTTATCATCTATAATCTCAACCGCTGTTATTTTCTCATTATGTGATGCTGATATACAGACCAAAATCAATAATAGTTTTGTTTATAAAATTGCGGAATGTATATTAGTCACAATTGCATTTGCATTGATGGCGGCATTTGCTTATAGATGCGTTGATGTCCATAAGGACAATATTAATATTCTAAGCGTCAGATACAGATATATCTATAACATATATTATTGGAACATTTTTAAATATGTTTTGGTGTGTCTGATTCTCATTGCAGCTGTTTCATTTACAGTCTTTTATACAGCTGATTGGGTCTGTGGCTTTTGGAACGATTATGGTGATTTTAATACGACAACATCAAATATTTCACCATTGAATTTGGTAGTATATCTGATTGCGTTAGGAATTTTATTCTTGCTGATAATACCGCTGTATATGGCCATGAATGTATTAGTATTCGAAAAGCAGGGAATCATTAAAGGACTAATCAAAGGATATGTACTGGGATGGAGAAAATGGGCGAGGATTTTTGCAATGGAGATCATGATATCTGTACTTGTCTGTTTTTTATCTGTATTTTTGTTGTCACCGGCATACGTTATTGCTTTGACACAACATTCAGCAACATTAAGCAGATTACAAGGTGATGCCGTAAATATTCCAGACTGGTTCCCATTCCTGACAATTTGCATTTTATTTATTTCATCATTTATCCTTTCTATAATTACTTTTACACGCTTCATTCCTCATGCATTATTATATGCCACTATTAAATGTGAGGAAAAACAAGACGCTGACCAAAACAAATAGTATGAGAAAGAAAAAGCAACTTCCATTATACGAGAATGTTACCATTGAGGCAATAGCCGCTGAAGGAAAGGCGCTTACCAGGATTGACGATAAAGTCGTGTTTGTTCCATACGCTGTACCAGGAGATGTCGTTGACTTGCAAATAAAAAAGAAAAAGCACAGCTATATGGAGGCGGATGTTGTCAAGATACATTCGTATTCAGAGCTTCGACAAAATCCGGTATGTAAACACTTTGGAATTTGTGGAGGATGCAAATGGCAATGTCTTAAATATGAGGAACAACTCAAGGCAAAGCAACAGCAAGTGGTAGATAACCTGACACGGATCGGGAAAATTGAACTGACAAATGTCTTACCGATTATTGGTAGCGAAAAGACGCTGGAATACAGAAACAAACTGGAGTTCGGTTTTTCCAACAAAAGATGGCTCACTCAGGAGGAAATCGTCGCTGATGCAAAGTATGACTGTATGGATGCCCTGGGGTTTCATATCACGGGAGCATTCGACAAGATTCTTGATATTGAGGAATGCCATTTGATGGACGATATCAACAACCAGATAAGAAATGAAATAAGAAATTATGCATTGGAGATACATCTTCAATTCTATGACTTAAGACTCAACAAGGGACTTTTAAGGAGTATTATGCTTAGGAACTCCAATAGCGGAGAATTGATGCTTCTTTTCCAGTTCCGCATAGAAAATGATGAGGAAAAAAGGCAAGCTGAAGAATTAATGAAACATATTGCCGATGCTTTTCCACAGATTACCTCTCTTCTATATGTGGACAACCACAAATGCAACGACACATTTACCGATCAAGTAGTAAATGTATTTAAAGGGACAGACCATATTTATGAGATTATGGAAAATCTGAGGTTCAAAGTGGGGCCTAAATCTTTTTATCAAACTAATACGGATCAAGCCTATAATCTTTATAAAGTTGCAAGGGATTTTGCTTCTCTGACCGGAAAAGAGTTGGTTTATGACCTATATACTGGAACTGGTACAATAGCAAATTTCGTTGCAGGTAAAGCAAAAAAGGTAATAGGTATTGAGTATGTGGAAGATGCAATTGAGGATGCAAAGATTAATTCACAGATAAACTCGATAGATAACACGATGTTTTTTGCCGGAGACATGAAAGACATTCTAAATCACGAATTTATTGAGATACATGGAAGACCTGATGTGATTATTACAGATCCACCACGGGCAGGAATGCATAAAGATGTGATTGATACAATTTTATTTGCTATGCCTGAGAAAATTGTATATGTCAGCTGTAATCCGGCAACACAGGCAAGAGACTTACAATTACTCGATGCACAATATAGAGTTGAGAAAATACAGCCTGTTGATATGTTCCCCCACACGCAGCATGTGGAGAACGTTGTTCTTTTAAGTAAGCGATAGTTTTGTTTAATTCGCTTAATTCGCCGTTTTCTAATTCATTTAATTCCCATAATTCGCCATTCCATGAATCCTGATTATTCAAGAAAAATTGCAAATAAATATACAGATTACAAAGTCACAAGACAGTGTACTCTGCTTGACTTTCTTATCAACGACATACCGTCAAACAACAGAACAAAGGCAAAAAAAATGCTTTCTATGAAAATGGTGTATGTTGACAAAGTCATAACATCACAGTTCGATACTCCACTAAACCCCGGTCAAATCGTACAGATAGCAAAAAAAGGAAATCCCTATGAATTGAGAAACAAATTTGTTGATATTCTGTATGAGGATCCTTTTATTATTGTTGTTAATAAAGCTGATGGTATCGTATCTGTACCATTACCTAACTCTAAAGAGACCTCTGTCAAGTCTATTCTTGACGAATATGTAAAAAGACGTAACAAGCGTTTTAGCATACACACAGTTCACAGATTGGACCGGGGCACATCGGGAGTTATGGTATTCGCAAAAAGAAGAGATGTACAGCAGCAGATGATAGCGCAATGGCATGAGGCTGTCAGAGACAGAAGATATATCGCCGTTGTACAAGGTAAAATGGAGAAAGGTCATGGGGTTGTATCATCGTGGCTGTCTGACGACAAGAGATACGTTGTCTTCTCCAGTCCAGTGGACAATGGAGGCAAATATGCTGTCACGAATTACAAGGCACTTAAAACAAATGACGATATGTCACTTGTGGAACTGAAATTGGAGACGGGAAGGACTAACCAGATTAGAGTGCATATGAAAGAATTGAAACATCCAATTATTGGTGATGATAAGTATGGGTGTCCATTAAATCCTGCTAAAAGGTTATGCCTACACGCTTTCCTTATCGATTTTATTCATCCGGTAACGGGAGAGCGACTGAGATTCGAGACTCCCATACCTGAAATTTTCCGACAACTTACAAAATGAGTTTTATTTATAATCTAATTTCTTTTTGTCATATCGGCTTTATTTCGTAACTTTGCATAAAATTTTAAACATATAGCCATCATGAGTCAAATGAGACCCTTTAAGGTGTTTTCTGGCACCAAGTCCAGATATTTGGCAGAGAGAATATGCCAACATCTCGGATGTCCACTCGGTAATCTTATTATCACACATTTCGCCGATGGAGAGTTTACCGTTAGTTTTGAGGAGTCTATTAGGGGCAACGATGTGTATTTGATACAATCCACTTTCCCTAACAGTGACAACTTGATGGAATTGCTTCTTATGATTGACGCTGCAAAGAGAGCATCTGCAAAGAGTGTTGTTGCTGTTATTCCTTATTTCGGATGGGCGCGTCAAGACAGAAAAGATAAACCTAGAACTGCTATAGGAGCAAAGCTTGTTGCCGACATGCTTGGTGTTGCAGGAATTGACAGGCTTATGACTATGGATTTACATGCAGACCAGATTCAAGGATTTTTCGATGTACCGGTTGACCATCTTTATGGGTCATTAGTGCTGATGGAGTATATCCAGGATTTGAATATGGAGGATTTAGTTATTGCAACACCGGATGCAGGGGGATCTAAGAGAGCGGCACTATACTCCAAAAAACTTGATTGCCCGCTGGTATTATGCCATAAAACAAGAGCCAGGGCTAATGTTGTCAGCTCAATTCAGATTATTGGTGATGTTAAAGGTAAAAATGTCATCTTAGTTGACGATATTGTTGATACTGCTGGCACTATTACCAAAGCCGCAGATGAAATGATAAAGGCTGGCGCTAAAAGTGTACGTGCAGTTGCAAGCCATTGTGTCATGAGCGACCCGGCAAGCGACAGGGTACAGAACAGCGCCCTTGAGGAGATTATATTTACTGACTCCATTCCTTATTCGCAAAAGAGTGTCAAAGTAAAACAAATCTCTATTGCACAGATGTTTGCTACTGCTATACAGTGCGTACAGTGCAACGAGTCCGTCAGCGAGTCTTTTAATTTCTAATATTAAGGCCAATAATAATAACGTGGGCATCTTCATCAGAAGATGCCCACGTTATTATTTATTCTGTCTTAGCTCTCAAAAGCTTGAAGTAATTTATAACACCTTTATAGGATGAGGATAAATGGTAGTCGAAACGTTTCCATATGTCACCATAAACTACAACGCCTCCAAAGCCATATTCACGGACTTTGTCAATTGTGTCTATGGAAATACCGCCGAATGCCATGACTTTTGAGTCGATAACTCCCTGTTTCTTTGCGTTAAGCAAAACTGACTCACTGAAGCTGGAAGAAAGGTCGGGACGTGTGATGCCTTGGAAAATCTGACTAAGAAACACGTAGTCACACTTTGGCTTACGTCGCTCAACATCCTCCAAACTATAGCATGAACAACTGACATGGCCACGGTATTTTTCAGGTGGAGTTGGGTTGCGCTGACTTAAGTGGATTCCTTGTAGCTTGTATTCTGACTTAAGATAAAAATGCTCATGGGTCACTATTTTCTTATACCATTGCTTGTCAATCAGTTTTAACAAACGCTCACAATAAATCGGCTCACCGCCAGGCTTTAATATATGCAACATATCCAAGCCTTCGGAAAATAAGGCGTTTATTATGGTGTTTTCCTGAACAAAAAAATCCGGGGTTGTCAGTAATATCAGTTTCATGCTTACTATATAGGTTTGCCTTTTGTATATCTTATTGCAAAGTTATACCTTTTTTATGACTTTTCCAAAATTAATTGCTAACTTTGCAGTAAACTTCTACACTTTATAGAACTACCTTATATCCTTTATGAAAAAGTTCCTGATTACAGTCTTGTCTCTGTTCACTGCCATCTTGTTAATAACTACGTGGCGGAGTATGGCCTCACAACCGGACACAAGGACCGGCAGGGCAGGGATATATCAAAATGAACAATATAGGCTTGGAGATTTATTACCCGCTCCACTTACTGACAGACCAGAGCAGTTGTTAATCAGGAAATCATATATTGTGTCTTATAATAAGGACTGGAGATTGCCCAATTGGGTCGCCTGGCATCTCACTGCGGAACATGCCGACGGAGATGCACCTCGACGGAACTCATTCAGGGAAGATGTGCAGGTGCCGTCGCCCAGAGCAACACCTCAGGACTACAAGGGCAGCGGATGGTCAAGAGGGCACATGTGCCCCTCCGGAGACAACAAATGGGATGAGTCTGCTAATCACCAGACATTCCTCATGACTAATATCTGCCCGCAGGACACGAGGCTCAACAGCGGACTGTGGAACTCCATCGAGATGGATTGCAGGAAATGGTCAAAGAAATATGGTGATATCTATATTGTATGCGGTCCGCTGCCCCTCAGAGGGGCGTATAACACCATAGGTGACAACAAAGTGGCTGTGCCAAGGGCTTTCTTCAAAGTTGTTCTGTGTCTGAGCGGTGCACCCAAGGCTTTTGGCTTTGTTGTGAAAAACAACAGCGGAGAGAAAAAACGTGACCTGTATTATAATACGGTAAGAGACGTGGAAAGATTAACGGGACTTGATTTTTTCCACAAGCTGCCCGATGTTATCGAGAATATGATTGAGACTCATGCCAACATATATGAGTGGTAAACCAAAAGCCGGTCCAACTAATGAACCGGCTTTTAATCTGTTATAAGAATAGTCATATCTATTGGATTCCATCCTCACGCAGCTTTTGCTGCCACTTCCAGGCTGAAGCCAACACATCCTCAATATTGGCCTCTGCTTTCCAACCGAGAACCTTGTTAGCTTTGTCAACATTGCCCCATACCTTCTCAATGTCGCCCTCGCGACGGGGAGCGTAGTTCCAGTTCAGCTTCACGCCGGTGGCCTTCTCAAAACCTTCCACTACCTCCAACGTACTCAGACCGCGGCCTGTGCCGATATTGAACACCTCAACGGCGTCGGTGTCGTCATTTTCGAGTATGCGGGCCATAGCCTTCACGTGGGCTTTTGCCAAATCCACAACATATATGTAGTCACGGATGCAGGTGCCGTCAGGGGTGCCGTAGTCGTTGCCGAAAATCTTAAGCTCCTTGCGGATGCCTATGGCGGTCTGGGTAACGAACGGAATCAGGTTCATAGGCACACCGTTGGGCAACTCGCCGATAAATGCGCTCGGATGGGCACCGATAGGGTTGAAATAACGAAGGATTATAGACTTAATAGGAGCACCGCTGTGGATATAGTCCTGGATAATCTCCTCGTTTATCTGTTTTGTGTTGCCGTAGGGCGACAAAGCCTTTTGAATCGGAGCCTGCTCGGTGACCGGGAGATTCTCCTCTGTAGGCTGTCCGTAAACAGTGCATGAGGAGGAGAAGATAATGCCCTTGACATCAAACTTGGGCATCAGCTCCAAAAGGTTGATAAGGGAGTTGATGTTGTTACGGTAGTAGAGCAGGGGCTTCTCAACAGACTCGCCGACTGCCTTGCTGGCAGCGAAGTGGATGATACCCTTGATTCCCTCATACTTTTTAAATACGCCCTCAAGAGCCGCGAAGTCGCAGCAGTCAACCTGCTCAAAGGCGGGACGGACGCCGGTGATCTTCTCTATGCCGTCAACCACGGAAGCGCTTGAGTTGGACAGGTTATCTACAATCACAACGTTATAGCCGGCTTGCTGAAGCTCAACGGTGGTGTGAGACCCGATAAAACCGGTGCCGCCTGTTACTAAAATTGTTTCTTTCATGATGGATTTTGTTTATATTGGTTAATAAATATTTTGTATGAAACATTCACTTGATTTTATTGTGCGGTAAACTCACTTATAGCACTTATGGTACCCGTTGCGCTGCTGCCGATATAGACACCATGGAATGAGGTGGTGGCATTAGTCGGTGCGGTCGTACTGTATTTCACGTTGTACTTGGAGCCTGATTTCATGCCTGTGGCTGTCAACAGCGCCAATGTGCTTGACACATTGGCGTCGAAGCTGAATGTGACAAGGTTGTTGCCGCTGGCATCTGCCAAGGTGTAATAACGGCCTGTGGCAAAGCTTACACTGCTTGTGCAGAAATAATAGCCCTGCTTTGCGCCGGATATAGTGCTTGACGAAGAGCCGCCGAAACCGCCACCACCGCCTTGTGCGCCGCCGGTGCTTATACCTATGCCTGTGCCTGTAATCTGGATATAGCTGTTGTTGTCGCAGTCAAAACCTTCCTCGGGACTGCCAGCGCTGGTGTAGGCAAATGCTGTGCCGTTTCCAATTGTAATAGCACCAGTACGGCCGTAGTTAGAGTCAACCGCGTCATTACCAAAAGAGTAGCATACACTGACACCACCGTTAAAACTGATACTGCCTGCGGAATTGATACAGTCATCATAACATTTGAAATAGTGCTGGCCACCTTGGATGTCAACGCTGGTCTTGGACTCCAAACCCTCTGCCCCGTCGGTGGATGTGTAGGTCTCACTGGTTCCGCCATAAATCACCACGGTACCCATCACCTTAATACCTTTGGCTGAGGAGCCGCCACTGGATTGCTGACCACCGCCAGGACCGAAGCCGCCGCCACCGCCACTACTGCTGCCGCCAAGGCTGCTGCCGGTGGTGATGACTTTCAGAGTGGGGCCGTTGCCGTTGGAGGTGCCCATCGTGTATGTGCCGCTGCTCTTAATGCCTTTGCCGCCGGTGCCGCTTGCTGTCAGGGTGATGGTGCCGGCATTCAGCTTGACGCTCGTGTCACCCTTTATACATTTGGCGGTATAGGTGTCGTTCGACCCGCTTACACCATCGCCGCTGTTCGTGATAGTCAACGTGCCGCCGTTGGTGGTCACGTTGGTTGCTGAGATACCGCGACCGCTGCTGCCGGTGGACTTGATGGTCAAGTTACCGTCGTTCTGTACGAAGTCAACACATTTCACGCCTGTGCAGTAGCTGGCGTCATTGTTGATCACCTTCATCGAGCCGCTGGGCTCTAAGGTTATGGTGCCGCCGTTGATATATACAGTCTGTTTTGACTTTATACTTTTGCTCATATCACCGCTGTTGTATATTTTCACAGTGCCGGCCGATATGGTAATTATGCTGTCTGCTTTCAGACCGATTGCGTTGTAGCCAGTGCCGTCCTCCTCACTCGCGTCACTCGTGCCCGAATAGGTGTTTGTAACATTGCTCAGTGAATAGGTGCGGGTTGAGCCGCTTGTGGAGTAGCTGTTGCTGATGGAGTAGTAGATGTCGCTGCCGCTGGTGGGAGCCGAGAATGTGGAGGTTATTATTGTATATGTGGTGCCACGGCTGGTGTAGTTGTCACCTTTTATATAATAGCTCACACTTGTGTCGGCGTCTTTGAAGTCATAATAATAGAATGTGACGGTCTGGTTGTTGGCTGTCTTGGTCACAGTGTTGGTCAGCGAGGCAATCATCGTGCCGGAGCTGTTGTAAAGCACAGGATTCTTCCAGGCATTCTGACCGCTGCCGCCAGGGCCGAACCCACCGCCGCCGCTTGTAGGAAGGCTGATATATACTTTGTAGGATTTCTCAGTCTCGCTGCCGCTTGAGCCGCTCACGTTCTCTGCGGTGCCGCCGGAGCCGTTGGCTTTGACGGTTATCGATGTTGTGGCGGAACTCTCGTCAATAGTAACAGCGCCGTCAGCACTGATGCCTTTGCCGCCGTCGGCGGTGTTGGTAATTGTTACAGTTCCGCCGCTTATATTGATATTACCGTCGGCTTTGATACTTGTAGGGTAGCTCAGACCGCTTTCATCGCATATGAGTGTGCCGCTCTGATTTACAGTAATCTCACCACCGCTGATATATATGTCGCCAGCAGACTTCATTCCCTTAACTGCGTCAGCTGTGGGAGTCAGTTTCATTATGCCGCCGCTGATATATATATTGCCGCTGTCCTCGCCTTCGTGGTCGGTTGTCATGCCTGTGCTCGCAGTGCCGTCAATCTCCACCTGCACACAGTCGTCGCCAGCCCCGCTTACGTTAACCTCGCCGCTCTCAACCAGCAGGTATTCCGCACAGTGTATGCCGTCCTTAGCCGATGACAACACGTTTATCGTACAGTTCTTCACGCTCATGTACTCACCGGACTTGATGCCGTGGGCAGCGCTTCCATAGCTATATACGTTCAGTGTGCCTTTACCTTTGAACTCAGAATGACCCTTTATCACAAACGCGCCCTTGTCAGCGCTCGCAGAGCCGTCTTTCAAGGTGTTCTCCGTGTCTTTCTTCACACTTATGGCTATGCGCTTGCCGTCCTGGATATTGATTGCGGCGCCTTTAGGATTTATAAGGGTCAGACCGTCCAAATCTATGCTGGCTTTATATGAGCCGGTCATATAGAACTCACCGTCTGTGCAGTCGCCGCTCAACCGGTAGGTCACCTCGTTGGCGACACCGCCCTGGCTCAGCACGACATGGCCGCTGGTCTCGGTCACACCGATATACTGGGCTATATTACCGGAAACGTACACAAGTGTGGTGTCGTCACTGTAGTTTACACGCACGGTGTCATTCTCCACAGATGAGTCATCAACAGTCATGCTTGTCAGCTCGCTGAGTGAGAATGTACGGTCCAGAATTGTCACCTGAGTTCCCTTGTCGAAGGTCATAGTGTCAGTCGTTGAACCGTCAAACTGGTATATCACATTGCCAAGACGAACATGCAAGGCAGGAACAAAGGACACCGACTCCTCTGTGTCTGAACCTACGGTTTCTGACGTTGAGATACCGGCAATAATATTTATTATCTCAACAACATCTGAGATGTTAACATTGTTGTCATTATCTACGTCGCAATATTGGTAATTCTCTATGCCGGCTATCGTGTTGATAACAGCCACGACATCGCTGATGTTGATCAGGCCGTCGCTGTTCACGTCGCCTTTAAGACGAGTGCTGCTACCTTCGTTGCCCTCTGAGAAATACATTTTTGACAAATCAGTGAGAGTGAATGTCTGGCTCCCGGATTGGTTGACAGCCGTCAAGCTGGTTTTTGAACCGTCTAATGTCATCGACAGGTCTGACAGTGCCACAGAAGAGGTGGTACCATCCGATTTCTCGAAGGTAAGGTATGAATAACTATCACCAGCCTTAAGGCCGGTGAAAGCCATAATACCTATAATAATTGAAAATAATCTTTTCATAGTAGTTTTAGTTTATGTGTTTATGAAATTTAATGCGTAGTTGCAATGCCCGCTATTATATTGATTATGGACACTACATCGGATATGGTTGTCTTCTCGTCTCCGTCAACATCAGATTTAGGCCATGACTCAAGTCCGGCTATAGTGTTTATCACACAAACAACGTCCGTTATGTCAACGTTGCCGTCACCGTTTACGTCACCAGGAATGCTGACTGTTGTCATCTCAACATGGACATAATCACTCCACCTGGAAGTACGTTCGGAATCAACGGCTTTTACACGGTAATAATATTCGTCACCACTGAGATTCGTAAACGTATAAGTTGTGTCTGTTATACCTTCTATTAATTGGATGCTGCGTTTCACAGGAACGCGTTGTTTGGAAGTTTCCGCGTCTAAAGATTTTATATCCTCAAGACTTACTGAGCCGTCGTATATACGGATCTCGTCAATATATGCGCGCTTGTCAAGTGCGGAGAAATCAACGTTAAAAGCGGCATTGACATCTTCGAATGTGGCAATTACAGGATTTCCCGCGCAGGTAAGAGTCTGACTTTGGGTGCCGATATTAATACCGATATTTGTGCTTGCGGATAAACCGTATGCCGAGGAGACAAGATAGACGGTCACACTTCCGCTGGAGGGGGCGTCAATTTTGGGGGTCGTGATACTGCCGGCTTGCTTGGAGGAGCCTAATTTTACTCCGTGGGTGAGATCCTTGAAAAGCTTTACGCCAGTCCAGCCGGGTAGGGTAGTGTATTGGTCGAGAGTAGATGATACGTCTACGCTGGAGTTTGTGGAGCTCGAGCGAAGTTTGCTGAAATCCTCTTGCATCATCATAATTATGGGGGAGTCATATACGTCAAACAGCTCCAATGTATAGCTGGTGGCTTCGTCAACCGCTGACCACGAAGCGGTGAAACTGTCGGAGGAAGTGGGGGTGACAGGCTCTGGAGTGGGTACGTCTAACTGGGGACCGCCGTTGAATGTGAACGAGATTTTGCCATTCGCCTCAACTATATCTTCTATAGGTTTGTTCATAAACTTACGTCCGTCAGTGTTATTGTTGAACAAACTGGCAGCTGGAGTTGATGTGTTTGTAAGAGACGTGTTTTCTGATGTGCCGGGATATGGGTCGCCTGCAAGGCTTTGCCATGTGGAGTATGAGCTGCTGAGAGAGGGCATGTCGTTGTCTGCGGCGATTATGGTGCAACGCTGGTGGGTTACGCTCTCGTTGACTTCGTTTTCGTACCATGCGGATTCGTTATAATCTACATGAATCACCAGCATACCATGGCCGTAGGCGTATTTGTTCCATGACTCCTTCTGGATATTTGTCAATAAATAATACTCATTCTCGTTGTTGCCATTGTAGATTATATAGCTGTCGGCAGACGAGGTGATAGGTCTCATTTCCTTTATGAGACAGCCCTCTTCTGATAATTCGGTCGGAGTTATCCAGCCGGAAAAGAAACGTTCGTATGCGGTGTACGCGCAGGGAACACTTCCCTCATAATTGGTGGGGCCGTTATAGCAGCCGTAGTCCATTATAGACCACACGGACATGCCAAAGCTGTTGCCATACAGGTCTGGCAGACCAAGGCAATGGGAGAACTCATGGCAGGCGGTGCCTATACCGTCCATCATGCTGCCGGAAGTTCCTGTCAGCTCATTGCTGCATGCGTAGGTGTTTATTGTAACACCGTCCAATTTCAGGCTTCTGCCATAGTCAGAGGAAACCAAATCCCATTCGTGAGGCCACACTGTGTAATCATCGGCGCCGCTGGCTTCTCCATAGCCGGCATATATCACATATACTTGTTCAACCTCGCCGTCGCCGTCCCAGTCATAGTCGGAGAAGTTTACATCCGCGTTTGCCATATTGCAGGCCTCGGCAACCATCTTGCCGGGATGTTTGTCTTCTCCTTCTTTATTGTCAATATTCTCGCCGTAATATGCGAGTGTGTCGCTCAGGGTATATGGACCGGCTATGTCAAAGTCGATGACAAGCTGGCCGTAACTCTGGTCTCTGAAATAGTCTCTTACCGAGCCGATATGCTTGTTCTTGTTATAGCCCTCGTCATTAAACATGGATTTGAAGTCACTATTTTTGTATGTCATTTTTTTGTCACTGAAATTCACAAGAATCACAAGACCTTTCTTTGTCTCACTTGAGGTTTCTGGAACACGTCTTGGGGTATTGGAGGAAATCGAGTTTTGTAAAGATTCTCTGCGTGAGGAAAAATAGTTTTTTCGTGAAAGTCTTTGGGCATTGCGATAGCGATTCTTTGATGCCCACAGCTCGCGAACATCATGCTTGTTCTGGGCTCCGTTGAAATGCAAGAATGTTTGCTCTGAAATGGCACGCTCAGATGAAGTCGGATCGTAGCCATGTCG
>JAZUMZ010000091.1:0-2574 GCA_045603885.1 Bacteroidaceae bacterium
TCACCTGCCACCAGAGGATACTTCAGAAAAAAGTAATTTTGCAACCAAAAAACGGTAAGCGTATGGAAGTATCCAAATTCAAGGTGTTGCTCTACCTCAAAAAGAGCGGATTGGACAAACAGGGCAAAGCACCCATCATGGGGCGCATCACCCTCAATGACACTATGAGCCAGTTTTCCTGCAAGTTGTCTTGCAAGCCGGAATTGTGGAATCCCCGTGAAAGCCGACTGAACGGCAAAAGCAAGGAAGCAGTAGAGACAAATGAGCGCATTGAAAAGTTACTCCTTGCCGTCAACTCGGCTTTTGACTCCCTTGTAGCCCGTCAGGTGGATTTTACTGCAACCGACGTGAAGGAAATGTTTCAGGGCAGCGTGAAGACTCAGATGACGTTGATGGATGCCGTGAACAAGATGTGTGCCGATCTGGAAGCCCGCGTCGGTGTTGACCGCAAGAACGGAACTCTCGTCAAGTACAACTACATGCGTCAGCGTCTGCAGGAGTTCATCCAAGCAAAGTACAAGACCAATGACCTTGCTTTCGGACAGTTGACAGACCAGTTCATCTATGATTTCCAGGACTATGTGACTGATGAAGTGGGAAACAAGATTGACACAGCCAAACACTATCTGGCTCTTTTGAAAAAAGCTTGTCGGATGGCGTTCAAGGAAGGAAACACGGACAAGCAGTATTTTGCCCACTTCAAACTGCCCGTGAGGAAGTGCAACACGCCAAAGGCATTGAGCCGTGAGCAGTTCGAGGCAATACGCGACATGGAGATTGGCGATAACCGTCCGCAACACCGCTATGCCCGTGACCTGTTCCTGTTCGCCTGCTATACAGGTGTGCCATACGGTGATGCCGTGACTATCACCCGTGAGAACCTTGTACGTGACAAGAACGGTGACCTCTGGCTGAAGTACAAACGTGTAAAGAATCAGATGCAGGCTGCTGTAAAACTGCTGCCGGAGGCTCTGGAACTGATAGAGAAGTATCATGATGACAACCGTGAGACTCTTTTCCCGCACATGGAGTGTCGTGCTTTGATGGAACACATGAGAGGCATCGGAATAAGACTTGGTATAAAGGGTTTGCGATACCACATGGGGCGTCATTCTTTCTCGACCCTTATAACTTTGGAAGAAGGCGTACCCATTGAGACCATCAGCCGCATGTTGGGACATACCAACATTGAGACAACACAGGTGTATGCGAAAGTGACCCCTCAGAAACTCTTCGATGACATGGACAAGTTCATCGAGGCAACCAAAGATTTGAAACTGACATTGCATTAAACCAAGAAAAGAAAGTTAACAATTATGCGTAGCACATTCAACATTCTTTATTACATCGACCGTCGCCGAGTAAAGGCAGACGGGACGACAGCCGTTCTTTGCCGTATCAGCATCGATGCAAAGAACGCAGTAGTGAACACAGGTATCTGCTGCATCCCCGAAACATGGGATGCAAAGAAGGGAGAGACCAACAGCGCAAGAACCAACCGCCAACTGGCAGAGTTCAAGCGACAGGTGACTGAACTTTATGACGATCAGGTGAAGAATCAGGGCGTGGTGAGTGCCGAGATTCTGAAAAACCTCGTTGACAAGAAGGTGGTGAAGCCTACCACCCTGCTGACGATGGGCGAATGGGAGCGTGAGCGCCTGTTAGTCCGTTCCGAAGTCATCAAGTCCCGTTCCAGCTACCGTGCCTCACGATATTATTAGGACTATCTTCGTGACTTCATCGTCTCGATGGGCAAGGAGGACTGGCCGCTGGCAGATGTGACAGCAGATTTCGGCAACGAGTACAAAGTCTATCTGAGCAGGAAGAAGGCTTTAGGCCCTTCGCAGATGAACCATGCCCTGCGCTGGCTTAACCGTCTGACCTATCTCGGTGTGGATATGGAGGTCATTCGTTTCAATCCATTGGAGGATGTGGAATACTTCAAGAAGCCTGAGCCTAAGCACAAGTTCGTCACCCGTGAGGATGTGAAGAAGATTCTTGCATTGCAGGTGGACACAGAACGCGACGAGCTTATCCGTCGGTGGTTTATCTTCTCGATGTTTACGGGACTGGCATACGTGGATGCGGCAGCATTGTACCCTCACCATATAGGCAAGACCGCAGACGGTCGGAGGTATATCCGTATCAACCGAAAGAAGACCAAGGTGGAAGCATTCATCCCCTTGCACCCGATAGCAGAGCAGATTATCGACCTCTACAACACTACGGATGACACCAAGCCCGTGTTCCCCTTGCCGAGTCGTGACGAGGCATGGTTTCACGTCCATGAGATAGGCTTTGCCATCGGTCGTGAGGAAAATCTCTCGCCACACCAGGCCAGGCATACTTTCGGTACGATGCTGGTAAGTGAAGGTATCTGTGTAGAGAGCATCGCCAAAATGATGGGCCACAGCAATATCCGCAGCACCCAGACATACGCCAAGATTACCGATGATAACATCGGCAAGGATATGGACAGGCTGATACAGCGCAGAAAGGAAATGCGACTTTCCCATCTTGCCAGGACCACGGCAATCCCACTTGATGCAAGTACACTGAAGCAATAACAATTAA
>JAZUMZ010000092.1:0-2392 GCA_045603885.1 Bacteroidaceae bacterium
ATGTTCTGGCGGCGATACCTCTACATCCTGCTGGGCTGCTTCGTGGTGGCGGCTCCCATCGGCTACTTGGTGGGTCAGCACTGGCTCGGAGGCTTTGTCGGCCGCACCGCCATCTCGCCCCCGCCGTTCGTACTGTCCTTCCTGCTCATCACGCTGATCACCATGCTGACCGTGACATACCAAAGCTGGAAGAATGCCAACGAGAATCCTGTAAATAGTATCAAGACCGAATAGAAACATGAAGAGTTATTTCAAATTCCTGTCGCGCAACAAGGCCTATACCTTTATTAATATAGCAGGCCTGGTGGTATCTCTGATGTTCATTATCCTCATGGGCGACTATGCCTGGAGGCAGTACAGCATTGATTCGTGGCACAAGAATGCCGACCGCATCTACCTGACGGGTAATGATGAGGATTTCTTTATGTGGCCGCAGGCTGCACAAGAGATAAAAGAGATGTGCCCAGAAGTGGAACAAACGTGTTGCGTGATGAGTCAGAGAGGCCGTATTAAATATGGTCAGCGAGAGGTGAAGGAAGGAGATAAGGAGAATGGCATCATCATGCTCACAGACTCTACATTCTTCCGTTTCTTCGATTTCGATCTGCTTGAGGGAGACAAACTGACAGCCCTCGATGCACCTGATAAATGTGTCATCACGCAGAGACTGGCCAAGCGACTCTTTGGCGAAAAGAATCCCATCGGTGAGGCCTTGCAGATTGTTGGTCAACGCTCTGTCTTCATGAACCATGAAGATCCGTATGACTCGACGCTGGTCTATATCGTCGGCGGCATCGTGAAGGATTTCGACCGCACAGTCCTGCCCAATGAGACGCAACTCATTGCCAGCATGGAGCGTTTCCCTCAGGTGATGGGCTATACGCTTAGACCCCATTCCTTTGCTTCTGGGCAGACAGGTGCCTGTAAGGCATTTCTCATGCTGAAATCAGGCGCTTCACTTGATGCCAAGAAAAAAGTGATAGAAGACTATCTGGCCAAGAATTACATGTGGGCACATATGGACAATCATGAGTTCATCGCAACACCACTGACAGACATCATGTTTGCACCTCAGAACAATGGCTATGGCATGCAGAAAGGGGACAAGACGAGACTTCACATCCTTTTGGCAGCCGTTTTGGCCATCCTATTCTTTGCCGTCAGCAACTACATCAACCTGACGGTAGCGAATACAGGCTTCCGCGCCAAGGAGATGGCTACGCGACGGCTATTTGGCAGTAGTCAGTGCCAAATCTCGCTGAAACTGATTGCAGAATCGACGTTGATGATAACCGTTGCCTTCCTCTTGGGTCTTGCTTTGGCATTCGGTTTTCAGGACGATGCTGCAGAACTCTTCAGAGGCAAGATAGCCTTGCTCAATGATGTCAGCGTCAGCACGGTGAGCGTCTGCCTAGGTTTCATCCTGCTCGTAGGCATTATCTCTGGCATTATGCCCTCGTATCAGATTTCCCGCTTCCAACCCATTGACATTGTGAAAGGAAACTTCCGCTACCACTCCAAGATGGTAATGGGGCGGTTGTTCATCATTGTGCAGAATGTCGTTACGGTCACAATGCTCACAGCAGCCCTCGTCATCTGGCAACAACTAAATCACCTCATTCACGCACCCTTAGGCTTCAATACAGAACGACTCTATTATGTGAACGTGCCAGAGGGCAA
Organism: Bacteroidaceae bacterium; assembly: GCA_045603885.1. Classification (GTDB taxonomy): domain Bacteria; phylum Bacteroidota; class Bacteroidia; order Bacteroidales; family Bacteroidaceae; genus UBA3839. Next base: position 1,681 of record JAZUMZ010000092.1, read on the forward strand.
GAGCCAGACAGTCAGGAGCCAATTAGAGAAGATGCCCTTCGTAGAGCGTATCGGTGAGTATAGCGGAACAACCTTTGTCACCTACAGCAGTAGTATAAGGAGTATCACGAATGGCGACAAACTGACGAGCCTGTTTCTGACTGATCTGGACTCGACAGCCTTTGCCCTCTACGGGCTGGACATCCTCAAAGACTACGGAAACACCAGCAACGGCTACTATTTGAATGAGGAAGCTATGCGCAGGTTGGAGTTGAAGGATGAAGACCGCGAGATGGTCTGGGGCAAAGACGAGAAAGCCTCTATCAGCGGCATCCTCAAGGACTTTCACCGCATCAACGTGCTGACGACAGCAGAGCCTTTCGCCATCCGTGTGCAGGAGCATGTGGACGACCCGAAATTCCTTGTCAAGACAAATGGAGACAAGCAGGCAAAGGCAGCCCTCATCAATATGATAAGAGAACAGGGTGTTTCAGAGGAAGCAATAGAGTGGTACGTCACCAGTTTGGAAGAAGGCATTGCCGACACCTTCGAAGATCAGCAGAACACGCTGAAGATTATCACGCTCTTCACCATCATTGCCGTGATTATCTCCGTGATGGGCTACGTGGGTATGTCGCTTTTCTTCATCCGTCAGCGCCAGAAGGAGATTGGCATCCGCAAGATTATGGGTTCAACATCGGGCGAGGTGATGGTACTGATGCTGCGCATTTTC
>JAZUMZ010000093.1:0-5769 GCA_045603885.1 Bacteroidaceae bacterium
CTCCCGTTCGGAAAAACTCAAACAAGTTTGGTTTTTCGCTCACTTATTCGTAACTTTGCAAAAGATATGAAAATACGGGAAATAATTGGAGCCCTTGAACAATTTGCTCCACTGTCCCTGCAAGACAGCTATGATAATGCCGGACTGCAGATTGGATTAACGGTGGATGCTGAATCGTCAGGGGTATTATTGTGTCTTGATGTCACAGAAGATGTGATAGATGAGGCAAGCGAAAAAGGCTGTGACCTAATTGTAAGTCACCACCCTCTGATATTTCATGCCCCCAGGCGCTTGGTTGGCGAAGACTATGTTCAGCGCTGCATCATAAAAGCAATCCAGAAAGGTGTGAACATTTATTCCTCACACACAAATCTGGACAATGCTCCAGGCGGCGTGAACTGGAAGATCGCCTCTCGTCTTGGACTGAAATCAGTAAAGCCCCTTAGTCCAAAGGCTGAGATGGAAGGAGCTGGAAGCGGTGTTATCGGCATCATGTCATCACCTATGGAGCGTGAGGACTTTATCGCTCTGATCAAGGAAGGATTTGATGCCGCCAGCGTGCGTCTAAACAGCTGGACTGGCGAGCAGGTGCGCACAGTTGCCATATGTGGCGGTGCAGGCGCATTTCTTATACCAGATGCCATATCCCAAGGCGCGGACGTATTTATGACTGGTGAAATCGGGTATCATCGTTTCTTCGGATATGAAGATCAAATTCAGCTAATGGAAATCGGGCATTATGAGAGCGAACAATACACGACAGAGTTACTTCATGAAATCATCGGCAACAAATTCCCAGGTTTACGTATCCTACACACAGAGGTTGAGACAAACCCCATTTGTTATTGTTGAGAGATATAGATAATAACCATACAAATAAAACAGAATTATGGCAAAAAAAACAGAGAAGACATCTTCAGAGATGTCGATAGAGGAGAGACTAAAGAATCTCTATCAGCTTCAGACAATTCTTTCCGAGATTGACAACATCCGCACAATACGCGGTGAGTTGCCACTTGAGGTTCAGGATTTGGAGGACGAGGTGGTTGGTCTTCGCACACGTATTGAGAACACCGAGGCCGAGGCCGAGGAAATACGCAAGAAAATCGTTAGTTTGAAAGGCGAGATTGAAGAAGCCAAACAAGCAAAAGAAAAGAACCAGGTTAAACTTGACAATGTTCGCAATAACCGTGAATATGACCTTATAAATAAGGAGATAGAATACCATGACCTAGAGATACAACTTGCCGAGAAGCGCATAAACGAGGCCAAAATCGCTGAGGCAGCAAAGAAAGAGCTGATAGCCAAGAGTCAAGAGGAGCTTGACAACCGCTCTCAGGACCTTGAGTTGAAAAAAAACGAGCTTGACGAGATTGTGATAGAGACAAAAGCAGAGGAGGACAAACTCAGGGAGAAAGCCAAGTCGTTGGAGCTGACCATTGAGCCACGTATTCTTCAAGCCTTCAAGCGTATTCGCAAGAACAGCCGCAACGGTCTCGGTATAGTTTACGTCCAGCGCGATGCCTGCGGTGGTTGTTTTGCCAAAATTCCGCCACAGCGCCAGCTTGATGTCCGTATGCGCAAGAAAGTGATTGTTTGTGAATATTGCGGACGTATTCTTATTGACCCAGAGTTAGCAGGTGTAACTTCCAACTCACCCAAGGAAGAAAAGCCCCGTAAGCGTCGTGTCACACGCAAGAAGGCTGCAACAACAGAGGATAGTGCAGATAATGCAGAATAAAGATAAACCAAATAATTGATTTGGCTCAAAAGAGAAAAAGGCTTAATCCATCATGTGGATTAAGCCTTTTTTCTTTCAAGATTTACAAATGAAAAAGGATTCTGGTTTCTGTCGTCGGGCTGGTGGTCTTCCCTAAACGTCTCTACCCACATGGTTCTGTCAAAATTAGGAAAAAAAGTGTCAGCCTCATTGTCTTCGGCATCAATCTCCGTCAAGCATAGACGTTCAGCCAACGGCAAAGCTTTTTTATAAACTGACGCCCCTCCGATTATAAACACCTCGTGAGAGTCTTCCCCACCCTTTTGTTCTCTTATCCAGGAATCCTCAAGCGCCTCTTGAAGCGATGGAAATGAATCCGCACCATTAAAAACCTTGGATTTATCAGACGTCAGAACAATATTTCTTCTGTTTGGTAGTGCCCCTTTAGGCAAAGACTCAAAAGTACGTCTTCCCATAACGACGGTATTTCCAGTTGTGAGTTGTTTAAAACGCTTCAAGTCAGCCGGTATGTGGTAAACCAAGTCATTATTTTTTCCAATAGCGAGATTTCTGTCAACAGCAGCAATAATTGAGATACGCATTTTTCAAGTTGTTTATATAGAAAGTGAGTTGCTATTATACAGAGACTGTTGCCTTAATGTGGTCGTATGGATCATAGTCTTGTAACGAAAAATCCTCAAATTTGAAATCAAAGATAGACTTGACTTCAGGATTTATAAGCATTTTAGGAAGTTTTCGCGGTGTTCTTGTCAGTTGCAACCTTGCCTGATCGAGATGATTCAAATACAAATGGGTATCTCCAGTTGTATAGACGAAATCGCCAGGTTTAAGATTAGTGACCTGCGCCATCATCATAAGCAGCAATGAATATGACGCAATATTAAATGGTACACCAAGGAACGTATCCGCACTTCTTTGATACAGTTGCAAACTAAGTTTACCATCAGCAACATAGAATTGGAATAAAATATGGCATGGCGGAAGATTCATGTTATCAATATCAGCCACATTCCAAGCTGACACTATCATTCTCCTGGAATCAGGTGTGTTTTGGATTTGCTCCACCACCTGTTTGATTTGATCGATATGACCTCCCTTGTAATCAGGCCAAGACCTCCACTGATATCCATATATATGTCCGAGATTACCATCCGGATCAGCCCATTCATTCCATATCCTGACCCCGTGGTCTTGCAAATATTTGGCATTTGTATCCCCATTAAGGAACCAAAGCAACTCATATATGATAGATTTGAGATGCAGTTTCTTGGTGGTCAAAAGCGGGAATCCATCTTGCAAATTAAATCTCATCTGATTACCAAAAACAGAAATGGTTCCAGTGCCGGTTCTGTCGGTTTTCTCAGTTCCCTCATTCAGTATGCGAGAAAGCAGGTCAAGATATTGCTTCATATTTGTGGGTGTTAATCCCAAATCGGACATTAGGCCCAAAATGGGTATAAATGATTTTTAGTCAGATTAGAAAAAACGGAGCACTCGGATTGAGTGCTCCGTAATATGTATATTTGAAATTTAGTAATATCAGTCTGCAGTTTCCATCTTGTTGGCTGAATATACAATTTTCAAAGCGTAAGCCTTTCTCAGCACCTGTTTCAAGTCGGTAATGAAACCCATCGGTGTATCATGGTCCACTTTAAGCGAGACTGTGAAGAACGGTTTGTCCTTATCACCGATTTTTCCTTGCTCGTCGAGGATATACTGAGTAACTATGTTGTGGAAATGCTCGTCGTTGGAAAGCAGTTTGTCATTAATCTGCACGCGGGTACCCGTACCGTCAGAAACAGAAGTTGGTTTACCCATGTAGATAAAGGATGTAGCTGATTTACGAGCGAGTTTTTCCAGCTGTGTACCTCTTGGCTTCTCAATTTTCACCTTCAACGTAACCTCACGCATGGTTGTAACCATCATGAAGAAGAAGAGGATGGAGAAGATCAAGTCAGGTAGAGATGAGGTGTTCATCTCAGGCATTTCTCTGCCGCCGTCTTTATTAAATCTACTCATAAACTACAATGCTTTTCCGTAACGTTTTGGTTCAGCCTCAGAAATCTTCTGAGGAATTGCCTTACGAATTGCAGCCCGCTGTTTGTCAGTACACTGCTCATAAGTGCAATGGAACTTTTCTTTAGCTAACTCATTTCGCAGTTCGTTATATGCCTTAACCAATGCATCCTGCACCTGGAAATAAACACCATAACTCGTACCGCGGTCTGTCTGAACCGATATCACGTGGTTAGGCGTGACTCTCACACTTCCGAGCAAGTTAAAATCCTTTTCAGCCACCTCAGGGAGGTTAGGATCGTTCTGCTCGTTCTTAATGAAGAGCTTAGCCCTTTCAGTGATCTCAGCAACATTTCCGATATACTCCTCATTCGACAAGGTTGCAATCATTATGTAGTTGTCCTTGTTAATACGAATGTTGAGTATGTTCCTTTCCTTCACCTTAATCTCATTATTCTGGTTTTCGTCTTCTGGTGGACGAGGCAGGGTACGTGCAAGTCCCTGATCAGTGTCCATAGATGTCGTGATAAGGAAGAAGATGAGAAGGATAAAAGATATATCGGCTGTTGAACTTGAGTTCAATCCTGGAACTTTTCTTTTCTTTCCCATTTTAATTCTCCTTATTTACGTTTCACAAGACTCCAGATAATTGCCGCGATGGCGATTACAGAGAGGATGATAACAGACACGATAGCCATATCAGAAATGATAATCTCTCCTGCATGTGAGAATGGCTCTGGAGTATCCTCTGGAGTATTCCATTGGTGTCCGTTGATTATAAGGGTGTCATGTTTGTTGATGATACCGAAAATCAGACCTATAGCGAGAGTGACGATAGGAAGTCCCCATGTATAGAAAAGGGATTTCTCAAGTCCATGCTCTTTGATGTACATGATGTAGGCAACGATCATTCCCACGAAAGCAACGACAGAGAGTATGAGTGACCATATAATAACCACGTCAGTCAGTGCCGGAGCATTCTTGGAAGGATCAGCATCGTATTCATTACCAAATCCTATGATAAAGAAGAGTACGAAGATGAGTGCTGAAACACCGAAGAGTACATAGAGCAAAGTTTTGCTTATTTTATCTATGTTCATTGAATGTTCTCCTTTACAATTAAGGTTAATAAATACGTAAGATTATTTCTTTGCCTTCTTAGCGTTGTACTTGTAAGTAGTGTCGAGGAGGTCGATAGACGCGTTCTCCATGTCAGCAGTAATACCCTCGATCTTAGAAAGGATGTAGTTGTAAAGAAGCTGGAGGAGAAGAGCAACCACGATACCAAGGATGGTAGTCAAGAGGGCCACCTTCATACCACCTGCAACGACTGTAGGGCTGATGTCACCTGCTTTCTGGATATCGTCGAATGCCTGGACCATACCAATCACAGTTCCCAAGAATCCGAGAGACGGTGCCATTGCAATGAAGAGTGTGATCCAAGAGCATCCCTTCTCAAGTTCTGAAGACTGTACAGCTCCGTAAGCAACTACTGCCTTGTCGATAGACTCAGCTCCTTCGTCAGCACGCATAAGTCCCTGATAGTAGAGAGATGCTATAGGTCCGCGAGTGTTACGAACGATGTTCTTAGCAGCCTCAACGTCACCCTTGTTAACGAGAGCATCCTCAACATCTTCCTTCATTTTCTTTGTGTTCACGTCAGAGAGTGTAAGGTAAACGATACGCTCGATGCAGAATGCAAGACCGAAAACGAGTGCGAGAGCCGGGAGAGCCATGAAGCCTGCGGAACCCTCGATAAAGTAACGCTTGATAGTCTTGTAGAAACCGCTTTCTCCTTCTGGTTCCTCAGCTGGAGCAGCAACCTCCTCAGCCGGAGCAGCTTCCTCGTCATCAACAGCCGCACTGTCGGCAGCAGCAGTGCTGTCAGCAGCCTCAGCAACAGCTTCTTCACCTTCAGCCGGAGCCTCGGCAGCCTCAGCAGCCTGCTCGTCGTTAGCAGCAGCCTCTTCAGTAACAGCCTCTTCAGCTTCCTGCGCATAAGCAGATTGTGT
>JAZUMZ010000094.1:0-12148 GCA_045603885.1 Bacteroidaceae bacterium
AAAATAATAGCATCCATGAATAAAGATAAAAACAAAATTGAAGTAAACTCTGCAGATTAACCACAATATACTTCGTCCACTATAATGTGGACGAAGTTTTTCTTATTTTATTCATTTTTAATTATTAAATTTATGAGAAGACAATTCCTTAGAACCAAGGCTGGAGTCATCCATTGGAAACGGTTCAGCAGGAAGGGTTATGCGATTTTCTGTTCTTTAGGACGTGAGATTGTCATATCCATACTCTCGGTTGCCACGTTGACATTCGCCGTACCTGCCACATCGAAGGCTCAGATGTCAATGGCAATCAGCTCAGACGTCGAAGAGACAGAGAGTGATACCCTCCCGGAACTTGAGGTTACTGCCAGTCGGCTTGCACTGCCAATGGAGCAAGCTGCGAGAATTGTGAGTGTCATCACTCGCGAAGAGATTCAACTGTGTCCAGCCCAGTCGGTTAACGACATTTTGAAGCTATGTTCAGTAGTGGATGTGAGACAGCGGGGAGCGTTTGGCATCCAGACCGACATCAGCATCGACGGAGGTACTCACGATCAGATTGTTATTTTGCTTAATGGCGTGAACATCTCCTCTCCCCACACAGGACATCTTGCAGCCGATTTTCCCGTGTCGAAAGACGATATTGAACGGATAGAAATCTTAGAAGGCGCTGCAAGCAGGGTGTACGGCACAAGTGCGTTTTCAGGTGCTGTGAATATTATCACCAGGAAAAACACAAACACCACATTCAAAAAGAAAACTCATGGCTCAGCGGAAGTGCAGGGTGGCTCATTCGGCACATTTGGAGCCAATGCCTCTTTAGACTTGAATGGCAAGAACTCATTCAATCATCTAAGCAGCGGTTATAAACGGAGCGACGGAGGTACACGTAACTCAGGCTTTGAGAAATCCAATTTGTTTTATAACGGTGGTGTCACTATTGACAAAACCGACATCAACTGGCAGTTTGGCGCCAGTAATCAAAGCTATGGAGCCAACACCTTCTATTCCGGCCGCTATCCTGACCAGTATGAGCATAACACCCGTTATATGGGTGCTGTGAGCCTCAAGACACATGGGCGTGTGTCATTGAGCCCAACAGTCTATTACACCCGCTCAACCGACCATTACCAGCTTATACGACATTCCGACACAGGCGAGAATTATCATCTTACAGATGTGTATGGAGCCACTGTTAACGCCACGACAAAGTGGTTATGTGGAACAACAGTAGGAGGCGTGGACATCAGGAATGAGGGAATCCTATCCACAGCGTTGGGACGTCCTCTTGATGAGAACAATTACGTGAAAATCCATGGTACCGATGGTTATTACACCAAAAAAGATAACCACACCAATATCACCTATTTCCTGGAACATGACATTGTGTTGGATAAATTCACTTTTTCTGCTGGTCTTATGGCAAATATGAACTCCGCTCTTGACCATCGCATCCGTCTTTATCCCGGTGTGGATGTGAGTTATCGTCCAAACAGCAATCTGAGACTGCTTGCCTCTTGGAATATGGCCCAGCGTATGCCCACATTTACTGAGTTGTACTATAAATCGCCTACACAGGAGGGAAACACAGGGCTGAGGCCGGAGAAGACCAGCGAGTTCTCTATCTCCGCGGTTTACAGGACTCGTGGATTTAAGGCTGATATCCGCCTGTTCCACCGTCATCAGAAGTCGATGATTGACTGGATAATGACTCCGGCGGACTCTGTCAATGGCTACACCACATTCCATGCCGCCAATTTTAAGGTCAACAACATGGGCGTAGGAATAAACAGCACATTGCTATTCCGTGAGTTGTTTCGTGCTGACTCATACCTTAACACATTCAATGTCAGCTACACATATCTCCACCAGCGACGTCATGATGAGACTGAGGTGTTTGCCTCTTCTTACGCACTTGACTATCTGAGACACAAGTTGGTTGCGGTGCTTTCCGCCAAAGTGGTTGACCACTTGACAGCCGAGGTCATTTTTCGGTATCAGAAACGTATGGGCTCATTCGTGAAATACACTTCAGGTACGGATGAATCTGGTAATTTGCAATACACGGCTTCATCTGTTGACTATTCGCCCTACGGATTGCTTGGTATGAAGTTGTTGTGGACTGACAGTCGGTATGAGCTTTCAGTTGAGGCTGAAAATCTTACAGGCCGTCGCTATTATGATATCGGCAATGTACGTCAGCCCGGTCTCTGGATTATGGCTGGAGCAAAAATAAAGTTCTGACTAAAGAATAAAGAGTGGTTTAGACATGGAGGATTTTGTATTCTCCATGTTTTTTTTGCAATCTTGCATATAGTATTATTGCTTTTTCTTAAGCCTGTGCCTTATTGACCTTATTGCTCCCTGGCCTATTCCCATTATCTCCCGTATTTCAGACTCTGACTTTCCAATATGGATCAGAATGAGAAAGAGCAAATTATGATTTGTCAGTTTGCCGTATGATTTACTGATTTTCTCATATTCTTCCATTCTGGCAACCCTGAAGTATGATGTCAGGCTCTCAAGATCAGACATACTCCATTTAACAGTAGACTTGTTGTCGTTGATTTCCTTAAACAGGATATACCCTCTGCTAAGCATATCAGATTGTTCGTGTAACCAGTTATTAAATTGCTCCTTCAGCACTTCTATTTTATTGACCTTGTCGGCATTGTCTTTTTTCAGATTGTTTATCTCTTCTGAATAGTAAGTGATTTTACTTTCAAGATCCGCAATATGTCTATTCTCGCTGTCTGATTCTTGTATTATCCGCAGTTGGGATTTGTAGTCAGATATAACTCTGTTGAGCGTGATGATCTGTTGCTCGTCTGCTTGTTGGTGTGTCCTAAGTCGTTGTATTTCCGATGTGAATGACGTGATTGTCTTTTGTTGGCAGTCCATCCTTCTTCGCGCCTTGTTTCTGATAATGTAAATGATAAGAGTAAGCAAAAGCGAAATGGCAATAAAGAAAGACGCAATGCTTATCCATGTCAGTTCTTTCATTTCGTGTTCCCTGACCTTGGTCTCAGTGTCGAACTCATTCTGAAGCTCAAGTACGGACTTGTCGGTTCTTGCTTTGTACACACTGTCCTTAATCTGGTATATCCTGAGAATGCGCGGACATATATCCTCTATTTTACCATGTCTTATATCATATTGTAACAGGTTATACAAAAGAACATCCTTTGGCGCTGAATCGTCATCCAGTGATATTGCCCTCTCCCAATAATAGTGTGCAAGCTCGTGGTCACCATCTTTCAAGGCCAGGTCAGCCAAATACTCATACGTATTTGCGAATGGTTTGTATGACAGCGATTTGACAAAACACTGGCGCGCTCTTTCCCTGTCATAATCCTCGAATATCACTCCAAGGCAGTTGTATATATAAGCGTGTGTCCCTTCCTCAGCATAATCAATCATCGATTCAAGACGCTTTGCCGTCTCTAGCGCATTAATGCTGTCATTCAAGTTGAAATATGCGAGACACAACTGGTACATTGAGCTGACATCCCAAGGCTTCTTTCCGGCTTTCTCCGCAATATCCAAGGCTTTTTCCGCATAACTGAGCTCAAGATTGTAATTTCCGGAACTCCTGTTAATATCTATCAACGTGGAGCATATCTTAAATTTTAATCTGGGATTGGATGTCTTGCGGCTTTCCTGCTCCGCCAATTTAAGATATTTGGCAGCCTCGATGATTTGTCCGTTCTCATACATACAAGCACCTTTGTAATAATAGCATTCCGCCAGTTTCTCTGTGTCCGTGCCTTTGTAATAATTAATTGGACCGTCAAGCAGGCTGTCGGAATTCTGCTTATGATAAGTCACGTAATCGGTTTGTACACGCAGCAGTTCATAACGGGCTTTGCTTTCCATGTCTAAAGTTGAGCTGTCAATGGTCTGGAAAAGCCTGTATGCGGAATCATAGTGCTCCTGAACGATGAGTGAGTCAACCATGTCCAAAGATAAGCCCTCATGATTCATATCACAAGAAACCAAAATCAAGAAAAAGAAACCAACCCCAATTCTATTATACAGATTCATGAACATAAATAATATTGTTGTGTCAATTTTGTCAAAACTGACGCTAAGTTACTAAAAAAATCCCATTTTATCGTCAGCCTGTTCTTCAAAAGCGTTGCATTTTTTATGAATTTTAGCTAATTTTTGTTGTAATAATTTGTATTACAGATAGTTCGGACTTTTTAAAAATGAAACGCTCCATTTCGTTATTATACAAAAAATCCTTGTGTTGTTTTGAAATTTGGATTATTTTTGTACGAAATTTCAAATAATAATTCATATATTTTTAATCCAATGAAAAGAATCTGCACTACTACAATCGCTGTGATTTTTCAGTTAGTTTTCTGTTGCGCATATTGCCAGCCACACAATTTTGAGATCAAACCAGGCGGACCTGTTCAAGGTAATGGCACACACAAGTCACCGTCAGCGGGCTATTATTATACTGAGATTGACGAAGAGAATGGAACGCTGACTCTTTACATCCCAAGTCTTATGGGTTTTGTTGATGTGGAGATTAGTGAGGAAGGTAATAATATATATGATGGACAAACATATATAAATGACGCAAACCGTTATATACATCTGGATTTCAGCGATTATGAAATCGGTGAGTATGAAGTGACAATTAGAATGAGCGGATATTTTGAGGCAGTTTATAGTGTTACGGTCTTTTAAAAAAATTACGTTTGCTTGTAAATTTAATAATAATTTCAAGAAATAAACTGTTTCAAGCTAATCATCATATATTATGAAGAATTGTGTTTTCGCAGTATCACTCACCCTATTCTGCTTTTGCACATCTAAAACTGATGCCCAAAGCATTATAGAGTATGAGACCAATTGTCCGAGAGCCGACGATGTTATTCAAAAACATCAAGTCAGCGCTTTTTCACCCGGGGATTACGGAACAAACGTTGTATGGGATTTCAGTAATATCGAGCCTTTGGGAGACATCCATGAGTTATTTTTTTACGAGGATGAGGACTCCATATTATCAAGTATCAGTACAGACGGTGTCACAAAATATGAAGTGTCCGAATCGGGAGTGATGGTAACAGCATTGGGAACATCATATAATGATATAACTTATGACGAGCCTATTTCCATCATGCCGTTTCCATTCAAGTATGGATACTCCAGTGTACATAATTATAAGGGGAGCGGCTCATATTGCAAAACCATGATTATAGACACCTCCGGCACAGTCTCAAACGAGGTTGACGCCACAGGAGTAATTATTACCTTTACCGGGGACACACTCAAAAACGCAATCAGGGTTCATCGTACAAAGACAAACTCCATACGGCTTCATTCAATTGAGGACACTCTTTCGTCAATATCGGACACAATCTCCGCAAAACAGGACATAGAGGAGACATATATTTGGTATGCAAGGGGCTACCGTTATCCCGTATATGAGACAAGCGTGAGGACTTTCTACCATGACCTCAGACCTGTGTTTACCGAGGAGAAAGCATTCTGTTGTCTGCCAGATAACCAGACTTTGGCGGGCGACAGTATTAACGAGGCAATCCAACTACATGACTCACAGGCTGTACCGCCAGAGATTTTCCATTACAGCACTTCATTCAACGGGAGCACACTTACAGTCGCTTACACCTCTGATGAGGATTCATATATCAACACGCTGTTATGCAACAACATGGGAATAGTGTATGCCAACAAGTCATTGCGCGCATTAAAAGGAGAAAGCGATTTTATCTCGTTCGATTGCAGCGGATTAGTGAGAGGGGTATATATACTATACATAAATGCCAGCGGTATTATATACAGTGAGACAATAAACATACGACAATGACACTGACAAAAGCAATTACAGCCACTCTCACTGCCTTGTTGCCTGTGGCTACAGAAGCGCAGATCCAGCAGTCTTTTCCCCATGTCCCGTCTCTGACGCCGGAGGCATCGGCAATAGCCCAGTATCAGGATGTTCCCGTCTCCTATTATTCCGGTACTCCGGAGATAAGTATCCCTTTGTACGAGATCGATGTTGACGGACTCAGACTTCCCCTGGACATGAAATACCATGCGTCAGGCATAAAAGTCGCCCAGGAAGCCACCTGGGTTGGTCTTGGATGGACTCTTGACGTAGGCGGCAGAATCAGCAGGACGGTAAAAGACGCCGATGACTTCCTGAACGGGGAATATGATCCGGAACATCCCTACTACGAGAAAGGATTCTATTATGCGCCGGACATACAATTTGTCACAAACACTTTGGCGGGGAGCTATCCAAACACATATAAAATAGTGGCAAACCCCTACGTACAGACCGATTCACTTTGGGGCTCTCATTGGTTTGAGCAGTGTTATGACTCAGAGCCCGACATCTTTTATTACAATCTTCCCACGGCGGCAGGCAAATTCATGTTTGACAAGTCGCGGGGCGCCGTACTGTTCGACAAGCGCCACAACATCCGTGTTGAGCCGTACCGGGACAGGTTTGGCGATATGTGTATCCTCGTCAGGGACTCGGAGGGGAACAAATATTATTTCCGCGACAAGGAGACGACAAAGTGCTACAGGCAGAGAAGGGCTCTGAATAAGAACGGCACGTATGGTACGAAACTGGACGATGACGAGTCCACATATACGGAATGGGTCTTCAAAGGGTTCGATTGGGAGGGCGCGATTATGGAGCCGGCTCCTGTTACCCCATACGAGCTCACCTCCTGCTGGTGTCTTTCCGAGATAGTGACAAGAAACAACAGGCATGTATATTTCAAGTATAAAGACGAGCTGCAGAAGATGCCCACCCAGGAGTCCTGCGAGGTTATCAGCACCTTTGATCTGGCCGGCAACATATCATACGACGTCGATGAGAAATACCATGAGACGAAACTCATCCACAACGCGCTGCGTCTCGACAGCATAATATTCGATTACGGATATATCACTTTCAACTGCTCGGAACGGTATGACATAAAAGGAAGCTGCAAGAGGCTTGACTCATTCTCGGTGTTCAACTATAACGGTGACCTTATCAAGAGTGTTGATTTCACATACGATTACTTCAACCCCCAATATATCGGTGACGAGTATGAGAATGTATTCTCTCGCCTCAAGCTCCTTTCAATCCACGACAGCTCAATGGAGAACCCTTACCGCCTCACTTATTATGAGAATCACCCGCTTCCGGCAAAAAACTCAAAGAACACCGACTACTGGGGCTACTCAAACGGACGGGAGTACGGGGGGAAATATTGTATCGGGGTGTATTATAACAACGAGGAGTTTGACGGCTACAAGAAAGACGCCGACTTCGACTACGCTATATCCGGTACCCTGCACAGGATTACCTATCCCACAGGAGGATATCATGATTTCACATTTGAGAGCAACGAATTCCCCACATATTTTGCATATAGGACAAACGACGACCTGTCCAATCCCTCCGTGACTGACCCATACCTGCATGCGCAGGTATTCCTGAACACATACAATCCCTCCACGATAGGCGACGCCGCATATATCGGTTACCCGACCGATACTACATATACGTTCACCTTGCAGGGGAGGTCTAGGGTGACAATAAGATGCACGCTTGAGAGTGTCAGCGGAGCGCGGGACCCGTCATTCAACTACAGCAACCCTTTCGGCATGTTGTATATGGTCAGTCCGCAAGACTCGACCTACAGTCCCCTTTACAGCGAGTTCCCGCTTCTATACGAGGGAGCCGGCGCGGCCGGGTCGGAGGTGGTTCTTGCTGAGCGACAGATTGTGCTTGAGGCGGGGACATATATGTTGCACACCGGCAGCGTGCCTGACGAGGTGCATTCCGAATGGAGAATCAATATCGACGGATTATACCCGGTAACTCCAAATCCCGACTACCCGGCAAAGGAATATGGAGGAGGAATACGTATCCTCGGCATCAAATCGCCGGCCACTCAGAGGGGCTTCTCATACAGCGGAGGAAAGCTGCTGACCGACCCCGTGTTATACTACACTGCCGAACGTAATTATAGTGGTGTCATGAAACCGTGCCTCATCCAGACATTTGAGTCCGTCTCCCCCCTGAGCACATTCTGTAACGGGTACATGGTGGGTTATGATTGTGTGACAGAAATGTTTGAGGGTGACGACGACAATCCCTCGTACACAAAATACTATTATAAAAACGACCCTGAGCTGAATCTTGTGTACAATCAACTGCCTGAGGGTCCCGTGGAGATTGTATTTACAAATGGATTACTGGAAAAGAAGGAGGTTTACGGTGATGACCAGCTTATCAAGTCGAATGAATATGAATACACCTCAACATACAGCAACCTCATACAATCAATCTATGACAGGAACGGGCACTGTCACCCAGATGATCATGTATATTACACCTATCAGATTGAGTGGCCAAAGATACACAAGGAGACTGAAATCCTCAACGACAAGTATGGAAACACCATGACCGACATAAAATACTACACGTATAATGGAAGGGATCTGATACACAGCATAAAGACCCATATCGGTAATGAAAGTTACACAGAATGTACGCTGTACCCGTTCGACTTGTTGACAGAAAGCAATCTCTTCAGAGAGATGACAGACAGTAACATCGTCTCACTTCCTGTTGAGAAAATCCTGTTGGAAAACAGCGGAATATACTCCGCAAGCAGGGCAAACTATGTCAAGACTTACGGAATGTTCCAAATAGCCAGTCGGGATGGGCTGGCATGCACAGATACCGTGGGCATGAGCTCATACAGGAGCTATTACAAGCCCGGAGAATTCTTTGAGTACAACAATCGCGGGAAGCTAAGGAGCCGCTCTGACTCTGACGGAAGAAAAACGACGTTTCTGTGGGGATACAAAGGAGAGGAGCTCGTGGCCGAGATAGAAGGTGCGGTTTACAACGACATTGTACAATATGTTCCACCGACACTTGTCGGAAGCCTGGAGTCAACCGGCAGTGATCAGCAGGTCCAGATGTGTCTTGGGCTTGTCAGGACTCTCCTGGCTGGCAGCGGCTATCATATAACAACATATACACACAATCCTCTTGTAGGCATTACATCACAGACCCTGCCAAACGGACAGACGTTTTACTACGAGTATGACGACAGGAAAAGGCTCTCAGCAATCAAGGACAAGGACGGGAACACATTGAAGACGTTCAACTACAACTATAACACTGATTACAGGTAACGACAGTGTTCCTCTATGAATCATGCTGATGCTTACATTCGGACATACATCATTATATCAACACTCAAAAAAACGAAAATAATAATCATTGATGAGATGAAATCAAGAAAAAAGCGGTATATTTGCGGTGGATTAACCTTGCTTTGTCTTTATATCATGACAATATCCGACATACACTCACAGAACCAGCATCACAATTATGTGATGACACGCACCATGCTCAATGAGGCGGGAACCATGTACACCACATCACTCCAATACCTTGACGGAATGGGGCGGCCTGAGCTGTATGAGGAAAACGGTTATGGAACAGAGGGGAAATATCTCTGCACACGCACAGAATACGACCCGAGCGGAAGGCAGAGCTGTATATGGCTGCCTGCGCCATGCTACTCCACTCCGCTATACATGAGCAAATCCACATACAAAAACAAATCAAAAACCGCCTTCAACGGTGACGCCCGCGCATACAGCCACATTTTCTATGACGCGCTCGGAAGGGTTGTCTTCCGCCAGACACCGGGCGACCAGTGGCACTCAGGGACGAAAGGGCTCAGAACGGAGTATTTCACAAACACATCGTCATCGGTGAAAAAATACACATTCATCCCGTCAGACGGCTCATATTCAGATAACGGTTTCCACGGAGAGGGAACCCTCTATGCCGAGAGGAACACAGACGCTGACGGGCATTTTACCGAGACGTACAAGGACATACGAGGGAATCTGCTGCTGGAGAGACGCGGGGGAAAAAATGTGAACGGGGGGGACGAGGAATATGCGGACACATACTTTATATACGACGCCATGAGCCGCCTGAGGTATGTGCTTCCCCCGATGTGTCAGGAGCATGGCACAAACAGTGAGCTTTACCTCTATAGATACAAATACGACAGAAACGGAAACTGCACGGAGAGGAAACTGCCGGGATGCGCCGTCGTAAGCATGATCTACGACAGCAAAAACAGGCTCGCGTATTACCGGGACGGCAGGATGCGTGACGCCGGCAAATACCGTTTCTTCCTATATGACCATCTCGGACGGCTGGCGGTGCAGGGTATGTGCTCCAACGACACTATATACAGTGACACAGCAGCCAACAAGAACGCGACTGTATCCATGGGCGCCTCCGTAGGAGTTCAGTTGGGCTGCACCGGATATTACTTAGACGAGACTTCATACGGACTGGAGTCACCTGTCCTTGAGATCGTGAACTACTACGACAACTATGACTTTATGTCAACAGCGGACTTTAACGCCGCGGACTCACGTTTCGGGCTTTCGGACAATACTTTGATGGGCACCGGCACGAAGTCATTTTCCACTGGGCAAGCCGTGGCGGCCACAAACGGAGAGATGTTGTACAGGGTGTTCTACTATGACGACCACGGCAGGATGACAGACCTCCGCCGCACATATCCCTCAGGACTGTACTCACACACGCAGAAAACTTATACGTTTACGGGGAAGACCAAGACTGAGGAGACATCCTACAGCACCAACGGCACGTCACTTCCTTTTGGAAGGGTCGGAAGGTCAATCGCATACGCGCATGAAAGAGGTTACAGGTCCGACTCGCCCGTGAGCCAGTATCTGTATTACGGAAACTCAGGGCCGTCCTGCTTTATTAATTACACATACGACAGCCACGGAAGAGTCTCGGGTAAAGACACCGGCGGCGTCCTTTCGGAGACACACACATATAATCTTCACGGTTGGCCTGTACAGACCACGGTGACAAAGTCGGGAGCGGGTCAAGAGACCGTTTTCAGCGAGACGCTCCACTATGCGGACGGCGACGGTGTCAGATGCTATAACGGGAATATCAGTTCACTGGAATATGTGTCCGCGGATACGGCTTTGACAAGATTGTCCACTTTCAAATACGACGGTTACGGCAGGCTCGTAAACTCGGATTTCCGCCTTGCCAGCGGAGGTTGGATCGGAAGGTACTACGAGCTTTTCACATACGACAAAAACGGCTCGCTTACAACGCTGTTGCGGGCGGGAAAGAGGACTAACGGCTACGGATATACCGACGCACTGACCTGTACTTACGAGGGCAACCGGCTCAAGGCCGTGGAGGACAACGTATCCGGAATGTACACTTATGGAAGCGGTATGACAGACTTCAAAGATAATTACCACTCACCGGTGGAATACTGCTACGACAAGTGCGGCTCCCTGACACAGGACCGCAACAAAGGGATATGTATGGTTGACTATGACCTCAACGGGATGCCTGTCAGGGTGCAGTTCAAAAGGGGAGACGTGACAGAGTATATCTACGGGGCTGACGGGACAAAACTGCGGACCATACACCGCACGAGCAGGACATACCTGGGAGTGCCGGACGGGACCAGGCACACGCTGACCCCGGAGCAGACGCTGTCTGTGGACTCGACCTCCTATGCCATGGAACTGGAGATAGACAAATATTTCTGCAGCAAATACTATTTTGGAGACGGATATATAAATCTCGGCAACACTGCTACCGGCTCTTATTGCTACTTCGCAAAAGATCATCTCGGAAGCGTGAGAGCCGTGGTCGGCGAAGACGGGGCGGTAAAGCAGGTCAACAACAGCTACGCCTATGGAGCGGGACTCAACGACGTGGTGTCGGGAACGGACGTGCAGACACACAAGTACAACGGCAAGGAGCTGGACAGGATGCACGGCATGGACTGGTATGACTACGGGGCAAGACAATACGACCCCACACTCGGCATGTTCACGTCAATGGACCCGTTCTGTGAGAGATACTACCACCTGAGTCCATACGCGTATTGCGGAAATGACCCGGTGAACTTTGTGGATCCAGACGGAAGATTGATTACGATAAATGGTGACGGGACGGACGAGGCTCTTGAACTTCTCAATCAGTTTGGAGGGAAATGTGTAACGTTCTCAATTGATGAGGAATCAGGAAACATCTCATATAACATTAATTTGAACAAGA
>JAZUMZ010000095.1:0-8554 GCA_045603885.1 Bacteroidaceae bacterium
GCCCCATAAGCCCCATAGGTCCCATTAGCCCCATAAGCCCCATAGGCCCCATAAGTCCCATTAGCCCCATAGGTCCCATTAGTCCCATTAGCCCCATGAGGCCCATAGGGCTTATTCGCCCTGTTATCCGCAGTATAGACCGCGGTTGTGTTGTCCTCTGCCTCGACCATCATGGCGTCGAACGTGATGGGGAAGCGGTCGGCGGGGTTCTCAGAGCCTGAGACCTTGCTGCCTTGGGTTGTCGCACCCTGTCTGCTGCCCTGGCGGGTTGTGTCCCGTCTGGGGCTGTGAGTGATTGTGGTCTCGCCGTTTTCCCTGTTCTCGGAAATCTTAAACAGGTAGGTGTAGGCGTAGTTGGGTCTCCACTTGAGGAAGTTGCCGGGCACGCTCACAGTGGCGTCGTGTACCGTTATGGAGTCGCAGCTTCCGTCGAGCGCGACGAGTGTGTAGTCCACGCACAGCCTCATCTCCTGGCTGTTGTCCTCGTAAGGGAGGATGGGCTTGTAGGTCGATGTTTTGCCCTGGTTGCCGCCGCCGGCAAAGGCTCCGGTTCCGTAAACAGCCTCGGTGGATGAAGTGCCGAGGAACGCCATCACCGGTGTGGAGGTTGCGGTGCCGTCGGTGTTGAGGTAAGGCTTCGACGGGTTGCCTTCATGTGTGTTGGCGTATGTGTAGTCCAACATTCCGAAACTGCCGGAGTCCTCCATGTCGTTGCCGTTGGCGGAAAATCCGACGATGACGCTGTTGGTGGTGTCGTCGTAACTGATGTCGTAGCTGCCGCTATGCGGGAAGGTGGCTACTACGCAGAGCTCACGCTTTGCGGCGGAAGCTCCTTCGATGTGGAAGATGAGGTCTTTTACCGCATAGCCCGTCACGGTCTCGTAGAATCCGATTCGCATCTGCGCACCCAGCTTGTGGAACTGGAACTGCACGATGTCTTTGTACAGACTGTTGGCGGAAGCCTCGCTGTCGGTGATGTGGTCGGCGGCGGTGGCCGTGATGCGGTCGGCCACATATATATCGTTCATGTCACCGTTGTCAGCCACGTTGATACGTATGCCGTCGGTCGTATCCATCGTGACGTCGCCGGCTGCCGGTCCCGCCACAGCCACGAACGTGTAGTGGTCGGCTTCCGTGTCCCAGTACTTCACTTCCTGTGTGACACCTTTGTTGGAGACCTTGCCGGCGTACTCCCATCCGAGGGCGTCGATGTCGGCGCTTGCGTCGGCGTCCGCCTTGAATTCCACCACGTAGTTGTCGAAGACTGCGGTTGTGGACCCTTCCTTGGTCTTGGTGCCATAGACAAAGAACTTGTTGCCCAGGAAGGCTGCCGCCTCCTCGGCTGAGACACGTGTCATGGCGCATGTGCTGCTGCCCAACCCTATGGCGACAGAGTCGGCCACAGGCTTGTAAGGCTCGTCATAGCCCACGTAAGCATCTCTGGTGCAGCCGGCAAATACTGCCTCCGCAACAGTCGTCAGAATGAAATATTTTGCTTTCATTTCCATAGATGCTTTGTTTCTTTGTCTGTTTCTCTATCTTTATCTGTATTACATCTCTATCTCGGGTACTTCCACCTCCTCGAAGTCCTTTACCACGGCGTCGAATGCCGAGCCGCCTTTCTTGTTTGGCACCGGCACGGTGTCCATGTCGAGCTCAACGGTGATGACACCGCCTCTCCAACGGTCGCGCACCTTGTCGGTGATGTCGAAGACGAATGTGGAGTCGATACCGTTGTTGAACTGCATGTTCACGTCCATATAGTGACGTACCCTGTCACGCACCTCGCTGCGGTGCTTGATGCGGTTGCCGTTCTGTCCGCAGATGCCGAAGGTGAGCAGTCGTCCTCCCACCACCGACACCACCTCGTTGGGGGTTTTCACGTCGATATAGGTGCGGCAGTTGTCGGACAGGGTAACGTAGGGCTTAAACCGCACGTTGTACGCCACGTCGATGGGTGTGTTGCCAGCCACCCCTGTGTTGACGTTGGTGGTGCGTGCCATACCTGAGAAATTCGCCTCTCCATCGACACCTACAATTTTGTTGTTGTTATGGTGCAGGATCACCTGGGTGAGGTATATATATGTCACA
Source organism: Bacteroidaceae bacterium (assembly GCA_045603885.1). GTDB lineage: Bacteria > Bacteroidota > Bacteroidia > Bacteroidales > Bacteroidaceae > UBA3839. The sequence continues at coordinate 2,092 of JAZUMZ010000095.1, forward strand.
GGCTCGAGCAGCATGTCAAGCTGCTTGACCCATACGTTTCGGATGCTGTCGAACTCGAAGCCGTCGAGGTTCTCGTTGATCTCCACAGCCCGGTCGTAAGCGGAGAAGAGCTGCTCGGGCTGGTAGAATGCGCGGTTGTAGTCCGGAGCCTGGTATAGTGACGTGCGCATGGACTGGTTGGTGTAAGCCAGCACGCTGTCCAGACTGGATGTCTCGTCGATATTCAGGCTCTGCACGTCGTCGTTCAGCGGATTTACGTCGCTCCACACAAGTATGTCCCAGAATCCCCAGTTGTACTCGCCGTGGAACGTGTTTCCGTGGACTGTGTTGGTCAAGACGCTCGTGTGCTCGCCATAAGACTCGTCGCCTGTGTAGTAACGTCTAAGACTGAACACATCCGGCTCTGTGTAGCCGATGGTGTCACCGAAGACACGTTGGTCCTCACTGTCCCAGCCGTAAATCCATTCCGCCTCCCAGTTGTAGTTGATGCCGTATTCCAGCTCGTAGTTCCAGTAGGTCTTCAGCTCCAGGTCCACAATCGGTATCTCCATGGTGCGTTGAGCCCTCTTGGGAAGATGAAGTCCCGGGTTGCGCTCGCAGCTGCTTGCCAGCATGCAGGCTGCAACTAACACAAATATATGGATGCGGGCTGCCAACCCCATACCACGAAGCAGCGCGCCCGACTGTAGCCAGGCCTCATGTAAGCGGATATGGAGTGTTGCTCGTTTCATTGATTCTTTCTTTTTCGTTATGCCGATTTTTCGATGTTTTCGATATTTCGTTAAACCGTTATGTCGTTATTCCGATGTTTCGTTATTTCGAGATTTCTTGCATTCGTCATTCAATTATCTCCCATGAACTTGTTCCGGCACCTTTCTTCGTTATGCGGCGGTAGAGCAGGTCATAAGACAAGGTGATGCCGACGCGGGTGGGGCCGAACCACGTGAAGTGGTGCTGGCGTTTCTTGAACAGGTCGGGGTCGCCGTAGTATTTGTAGTAGTAGAGGTCGTCGCGCGGGTCTTCGTCGAAAGGACTCTCATACTGGTAGGGGTCATACTTGCAGGTGAAGAAGCCGGCTTGCAGGGCGAACTCCAGCCTCCAGTGCCCGTCTCTCGATATTGGCTTTACATAACCGATTCCAACTCCGGCTCCCAAGCCTTCGCCTACCCAGCCGCGGTCGGCGTCGAAGCAGATGCCGAAGAGGCCCAGGTGTGCGTAACCCTGAAGGTAAAGACCTCTGAACGCGGCACCCTCGCCGGGAGGGTTGAGGGCGATGTCGCCCGGACGCAGGTAATAGCGTGTCTCAAACTGGTAGTTGCGGATCTGGAAGTATTTGTGCTTCTCCCAATGCTGCCACCAAGGGCAGTCGAACGAGAATCCGTAGGTGAAATGTCCGTTCAGAGGGTAATATTCCACTGCCACGTTGGGGATAGGGCACCAGCGGTCGTAACCTCCGGGAACGTAAGCGAAGTCCAGCAGGAGGTTGGTCTTCACGGACAACAACTCACGGCGAGGCACGTACATAGGCACACGCCTGGGCTGTAGGAGCGACGGAGCTGCGGGACTGAGCCGTAATGACGGAAGCGCGGGCATCGGAGCTGTCCATGTGGGCGAGTAAAGACGCGGATTGCGGAAGAACAGCACCATACGTGCCGAACGAAGGCTGGGGTAGTACTCGCGTAGCAGGCGGCGCCATAATGTGCCGTGCTTGGCTGAGCGCAGCTGCTTTTTCAGCTCATATATGCGGTTGTCGGGAAGATATTGGTCGCACAGCATCTGGACCAGCTCGTAGTCTTTGTCGTTGGCGCGGCGCATCATGATACACAGAGAGCGGTAGTCTTCGATGTCGATATTCAGGTCGATTGGTTGCTCGCCGATGGGGAAGTTGGTGTTCGCGTCGAGGAACTGCATCAGGGTCTGAGCACGGTGCTCTCCCAGGAACTTGTTGAAACGGACAGGACCCTCGGGTGAGGCGGCACCGCGGAGAACCATTCCAGCCAGCTCCAGACTGTCGCGGTTGACCATGGGCAACACCTCGTTCTGAAGCTGGTTGACGATGGTGTCGCGACGGGGAAGTCCCCATTTGCTAACCGGGAACACAACCTTGGCGGAGATGTCGAAAAACTCCTCGTCGAGGATTGCGGGGATGCTGTCGTTAGCTCCAATGAACCGAATGTAGGGGTAGCGTGAGTAGTCTGTAGTGTCGGGAAGGAAAGGCGCACGAATAGCAGGGCATTGTTCTGCCGTTCTGATCCGGACGTTGACCTTGTGCGTCTGCACAGAGTCGTCGTTCTCAATACCGATAGGCGGAATTTCAGAGAACGCGTATGCCGAACTCAGCATAAAAACAATACCTGAAAACAATGTCTTTGATATGTACAATCGCGCGCGCATATATAATAAAATCCCGTGTTATATTTAATTTAAACAATTAGTCCTCAGACTATTACTTTTCTTGGCGTGCTTCGTGCAATCTTTTCCCTTCTTAAGTTTAGGTTCTTCTGTTCTAACTTTCAAATCGTTCCTAATTCAATCTTTTAAATCAATCTTTCTGAAATCCAGTAATTTGGACTGAAGAAAGGGAGCGTAAAAACTCCTTTGAATTGTATTCTTTTTAACTAACTTCAGTTAGTTGTTCCAAATTCAATTGTTCCAAATTCAAGAATTCAAGGCAAAGATATGAATAAACTTTATTTATTGATACATTTTTACCCCCCCCCTTAACAAAAATTAACCTAAATTTAATAAAAATTAAAAAAATAATGTACAAAAGGGAAGTCTCTGCACATTATTCGTTAAGCTCTTACTGGCAGCCACGACAAGAGGGAAAAGCCCTCTTGCGACGAGCCCGCTTCAAAAAAGGGGATATTCTTCTATGTCCCGGCTTAATTTGCAGTGCCGGAAATTACCGTCTCTTCGCTCGGAGCATGGATGTTGTCGTCTATCTGCTGGTTGATAGACGTGCTGAAAGCGAAAGGATGGCTTATGAACTTATAGCTGTTGGAAGCCTCGCCGGTGGTGACGATGACGGTGCCGTAGTTGAAGATTCGTCCCATGATGGACTGCTCCACCATCACGCCCTCACACTTGTGGAGCATAAGGTCGTAAGACGAGCGTTTTATAAAACCTTTCTTGAATATCACACGCTTGGTGGTGACCACATAACGCTTGCCGCCGTTGATCTCCAAACACCAGGCAGCCACGGCGATAAGAATGAGCGCGGCAACGAACAGCCCGATTGATGTGTAGTCGAAATGGGAGGCTGCGACCGCCAACCCAATGGCGAGGATTGCCACGAGGAACGGACCGGCATATACCAGCCAGTGAAGCTGAGCCTCGTACTTTATTACCTCACCCCTCAACAAGTTTTTCTCAATATAGCCCATGTTTTTGTTGTTGGTTTTTAATGAAATTTTGGGAGTTAAAATGGGAGTTAAAATGGGAGTTGAAATAGGAGTTGAAATAGGAGTAAAAATAGGAGTAAAAATTGGGAGTTAAAATTGGGAGTTAAAAATGGAGTTAAATGGGAGTTAAAATTGGAGTTAAAAAGGGAGTTAAATAGGGAGTTAAAATGGAGGTTAGAGTTGGTTCAAGAGGGTTTCCCCCTCTTGCCCTCAAGCCTATTCCTCCTTATACCACTCCGCATACATGATATAGTGGCTGGCGATGCCTTGGTTCAGCTCTTTTGCCTGCTCAGAGTCAACCTTCTTTATGAATTTGGCCGGTACTCCTCCCCAAAGCTCACCGTCTCCAACAACCGTGCCTTGAAGCACGAGCGCGCCGGCGGCAACGATGGCTCCCTCGCCGATGACGGCATGGTCGAGCACGGTGGCTCCCATGCCGATAAGCGCGGAGTTTTTCACGGTGCAGCCGTGTAGCGTCACGTTGTGCCCGACGGTCACGTCGTCGCCAATCTCGATGGCCGCTTTCTTATACAGCGTGTGGAGGCAGGAGCCGTCCTGTATGTTCACACGGTTTCCAATCTTGATGTAGTTGACATCTCCTCTCACCACGGCGTTGAACCATACGGTACACTGATCGCCCATGGTCACGTCGCCCACGATGGTGGCGTTCTCGGAGAAATAGCAGTCCTTACCCCATTTGGGGGTCAGACCGATTACAGATTTTATCAATGCCATGTTCTTATTGCTAATTTCAAACTAAACTTTTCACTATTAATTTTTCACTTGTCCTGAGGTAGCAGCGCGAGATGGCGCAGCAGCTGCTCGTTGACGTATTTCCGCAGGGCGTCGCCCTTGACAATCTCCACATCGTTTATCAGCCCCATTACAAACCGCCCGACCCCTTTCATGTTGCATACAGGAAGGGTGATAAGAAAATGGGTGCCGTCCTCAATCACGAACTTCGACTCATCGACACCGAATTCCTCCACGAGGATAGTCTTCGACAGGTTGGTGAGGCGCAATATCACCTTCCACACCTTCTCGCCAGCGAAACCGAAAACGTCGGTCATATAGCTCACATGCTTCATCGTGAACGCCCACCGCTCGTCTTTCACCAGCACTCGCCCTCCGATGCGCGCCACCTTGAAGGTCTTGCATTGTCCAGACGTGATCTCGTAACAGCGCACCTCGTTCTTGTCGTTGAGAAACTGGAAAGGCTCCACCAGACGGTCGCTGGTCTGGCCGCTGTTCAGCGAGTTGTATTTCTGCAACACACACTGACGTCGTTTCTTTATGGCGTTTTGGAGCTCCAGGATATTGGCAGAGAGGTTCTTGTTGAATTTCAGTTTGTCGCTGTCGAACTCCAGTCCGTAGATGTTGCGCAGCTTGGTGCGCAGACGGTGAACCAGCGGACTGTTGTCGTCGGCCTGGCTGAGCAGAAGGCCGAGAAAGCCAAGCTCGTCGGAAGTGAAATGCACCTTGCGGGTCAATGCCGCCACAAAGGGGGAGGTGAGACCCACGGCGACCACTCCCTGCTCGTTATACACATCGAAACCACTGTCCTCGAAGAACTTGATGTAACGATATACCGAGCGTGTCGAGAGCTCCAGCTTCTCGCTGATGTCCTCAATCGTAAGATGCTGGTTGCCGATGAGCATCTCAAGCAGCTGGAGCTGCCGGCCAAACTTATTCAGCTCCACCTTTGAGCGTGTTTGACAGTTCACGCATCCCTTCTGAAGCACCTTTCTGAATCACGGTGACACCCATCCCTTTCGTGTCAACCGGTTTGGGATCGATGAGGTAGATTGGGATTCCACGCTTTGCGTAGCCGAGCAGTCCGGCTGCAGGATAAACCTGCAACGAGGTGCCGATAACCACCACGATGTCGGCGTCCATCACCGCCTTGGCGGCCGGCTCAATCATTGGCACCGGCTCACCGAACCAAATGATGAACGGCCTGAGCTGTGAGCCGTCGCTGGCCTTGTCGCCGATATGGATGTCGAGATTGTCGGGGGTCAGCTCCACGATGCAATCGGGGTTGTTGGGGTTGTTGCTCGACGTGGCTTTCATCAGCTCTCCATGGAGGTGGATGACCTTGGTGCTGCCAGCCTGCTCGTGAAGGTTATCGACGTTCTGGGTCACCACCGTCACGTCGTAGAGCTTTTCCATCTCTGCGACAAGCCTGTGTCCGTCGTTTGGCTTGCAGCCCATAAACTGATGGCGACGCTCGTTGTAAAACCTCAACACCAGCTCACGGTCTCTCCTGTAGCCCTCTATGCTCGCAACAGCCTCCACCGGGTATTGCTCCCACAGTCCGTTGCTGTCGCGAAACGTGCTGATGCCGCTCTCTGCAGACATTCCAGCACCGGTTATAAATACCAGTTTCTTCATTTTACTTTTCATTTTAAATCGTATTACAAAGTTACAACATTTATTCGTTAAAAACAAACAGTACATAAAAAAAGTCGTTGAATATATGGTTTTTGCAAAAATGAGAAAGTGAATTTAAAAAATGAGGAATAAAAATACCTGCAAAAGCATGGTGAAATGGTGAAAAAAAGTTATATTTGCAAAAATTTTCAATTGCAAACAAGTTCTTTTTAATTCACAACATTATTAACCCTTAAAACTAACCGACATGAAAAGACTTCTTACACTGGCCGTATTGCTGACAATGACGCTTGCGGCAAGCGCAAAGTCCAAGTACACTGCGGTTGACGACGGAGCATACTCAAACGCGAGTGTCGCCGTAGCTATACTGAAGGACTTGCAGCCACCTTACAGAGGAGGACGTCCAGGCTATCGCCGTGGATACCGTCGTGGATATTATGGCCGTCCTTACGGACCTCCACCACGTTACCGCCGTCCTTACGGACCTCCACCACGCTATCGTCATTATGGTCCGCCACCACGTCATCGCCGTCCTTACGGACCTCCACCACGTCACCGCCGTCATTACAGACATTGGTGATAAATACCGGGTTTAGCAAAAAATTAAGAGTTACATTTGTATAGATTCTCCCCCGCCAGGCAAAGACTGGCGGGGGAGAACTGTTTTA
>JAZUMZ010000096.1:0-13977 GCA_045603885.1 Bacteroidaceae bacterium
ACGGCGAATTAAACGAATTAAACGAATTATTTTTATAATTATATTGACTTTGTCAATTACGAATTATAACGAATGCCTATAAACGGCTTAATATATTGTAATATGCTTTGGTAATTAGCCTTTTAGACTAAATCCGAAACTTGAATTAATTATCAATTTGTAATTTCTTAAAGAGCTCGGACTCGTGGTTCTCAAAGAAATGGGTGTCTAACTCCAGCACTTTATCATACATCTGTCTTGCGCCGTCAGTGTCTCCTTTCATAAGCAGAATCTCTCCTTTTGAGTCGTAATAGTTTGGTTCTTCCGGCATCAATCCGATTGCCTTGTCAATCGTCCCGATGGCTTGTGCGTAATCACCTTGGTGGGCATACTGATATGCCAAAGAGTTATATCCCATTGCCAAAAATTCCTTTGCTAAACCTGGAGACAACGAGTATGATTTCTCCAACATTTCCACTGCTTCTATAGGCTTTCCCATGATTAAATACAGGTAACCCAGGTTGTTCTGTGTCGTTGCCAAATCCGGTCTGTATGCGTCCGGATTTGATTTGAAGAGGACTGTGTAGTTCTCCAGCGCCATTTTTAAATACTCCTCAGCCTTGCCGTAGTCCTTGGTGTCGCTGTACAGACCCCCCAGGTTGTTATGTATCATTGCCAGATCCGGCCTGTAGGCGTCCGGATTTGATTTGAAGAGGACTGTGTAGTTCTCCAGCGCCATTTTGTAATACTCCTCAGCCTTGCCGTAGTCCTTGGTGTAGCGGTACAGATTCCCCAGGTTGTTCTGTGTCGTTGCCAGATCCGGCCTGTATGCGTCCGGATTTGATTTGAAGAGGACTGTGTAGTTCTCCAGCGCCATTTTGAAATACTCCTCAGCCTTGCCGTAGTCATTGGTGTAGTTGTACAGATTCCCCAGGTTGTTCTGACATGCTGAAACTTTATATATTTCATCTTTACATAGTCCTAATGCTATAAGATAGAATCTCTTTGCATCATCAAACATTTTCTGTTCCTGTGCGAAATCTGCATAATCCCATACTGCGTCAAAGTTCGTAGTGTCAGCCTCTGCCACTTCTTTCATCAACTTGACAATTTTATCATAATTCTCTTTTCCTCCCTCCAGTCTCATTGCTTGTATCTGCCTCTGCACCATTGCGTAGGTACTTTCCATCTGCTCTCCCGCTTCTTTTTCTGCTGCTTCAGCCTGGCGTTTACGCTCCTCAGCTTGTCTTTTGTTCTCCACCTCTTTTCTATAAAGTTCCCCTAGGTTAAGTTCCTCGTATGCCTTCACCGCCTCGCTGATTTTTCCGTCGCTCATCATTTGCAGAATCTTCCGTTCTGTCCCTTCCACCAGGCTCAGGTCGATTCTCGCAAACTGATCCACATAGGTGTCAAGCTTTTGAAGGTCGTCATCATATCGCTCCTCCAGTTCAAAAATGTCATTGCGCAACTTCCTCACCTCTGCCTCCTTTGCTTTCACCATTGCCTCAGCCTTGCTCTTGTCCCCTTGCAACGCGACATTCTCCTTGCGCATCTTCTCCAGCTCCTTTCTCGCGGCATCCAGCTCCGCCTGCATCTTCGCCTTGTCTTGCTCGTGATGCATTTTATAGCTCGCCTTCGAATTCTCAGTCAGATTGTCTTTCATCGCCTTGAAATCCTCCGAGTTCACCATCACGAGTTCGAATGTCCTGTTCGTCCGTGATATGTTCCATTGTTCCACCACCTTCTTGTTGAATATCTCATATCCGCTTTTCACAGCCTTCACGTTCGACACCCTGTCGCCCGCTTTCAGAGTCTTGAAATTCAGAGTCAGCATGCCGTCGCTTCCCGATGTCCTTGTCCCCGCATCGCTTACAGTTACCTGCACACCGCTCATAGCAGTATGCTTCTCCGTCTTGTTATACCGTGTTACGATACAATTCTGCACACTCTGCCCTACCATAATCTGGCATACTGTAAGCAACAAACATATAATAACCGACTTTCTCATATATCTACGCTTTTAATTATAAAATAATCCAAATTACCAAATCCTTTTTCTTATTGAAAAACAGATTAATAATTACAAAAAATAATGGTTCCTTAAACTCTTGAACCTTTGTTCTTTTGGATCCTTGAGTTCTTGAGCCCTTAATCCAAGTGCCGCAGGGACACCATTTCGATTTATTTATTAAATCATAAAACTTCAATATTGTTATTTATTCTTTCTGATTATTATTCTGAATCCGACATGTTTATCCTTGGCACCAGTGTCAAAACCTTTACGGGAGGTCGCTGTCACCTCAGAAGCCGGTGAGTCATAATCTCCCCCGCAGATGGTATATAAACCACTGTCGTCGAAGGGTGTGTTGCACAACTCACTGACATTGCCACTCATATCAAACAGGTCGAGCATATTAGGCATCTTGCCCTGCTGGCCGTCACTATCGTGGGCATGGCCTCCGGAGTTGTCTTTATACCAAGCGACAGAATCGGGATCATTACTTCCGACATAGATGGTTTTCTCGTTATACCCGCCTCCATGTGCTGCATATTCCCATACCTCTGGACTTGGCAACTCAACCGTCAAATTGGTAATATTACGAAGTGTGTCCAGGAACATATATATATCGCCAAACGACACATTGGTCATCGGCATATTTTTCCGGCTTACGTCGTATGGCTTATCCAATATTCCATACCACTGCCCTTCAGTAAACTCAAACTGGCTGATCCAGATGGAATCAGGATAGAGTTCCGACATGTTCTGCAACAATGTGTCAATGGTGGCCATCTGACCCATCGACAAATCCGTGTTAAGCTGAAGCAGGAATTTTTTGTGCTTTTCCTGAAGCTCCATCTGTTTTTCGGTTCGCATCGCGGCATCCGCCTCGGCTTCATCCTTATCCTTTTGGTTTCTCCAGAACCAAAGACATGTTCCAAGGACTATCAAAATAGCTAAAACAACACCAACCAAACCCAAGCGCTTCATAAAGCGATTGTGGGCATCCTGACGGCGGAGTGATTCCTTTGCGGAAGCAAAGTCCTCATCTTTCTGACCTTGAGACGCACGCTCACCCAATGTTGAAACCAGCCGGTTCTTAATCATCAGGTCAATTGTCACTCCAAGCGCCTGTCCGAAGTTAATTTCAGAATGTTGATGTGATCCGACCACCTCTCTCAACTTTACAGGCATTTCTTCAGGAAAACCGTCAAAACTATTGTCGGGATTCACGGGCACAACATGCTTGCCCTGCTCTATGGCGAGCGTTATTTCCTCGCGGACCCAATCGCCTTCATTAGCACATCGAGCCATTGAGCCCTTCGACAGCACAAGCATGAAAACCGGTGCCTCACGAATGGCATCCCTTATCTTGTCACTAAAGACACCATCTGTCAGCTCGTCGTAGTCGAGGAATACTTTATATCCCCGCTGGATAAGCATCAACTGCAAGATTCGCGCATACTGCGCTCCTCCCTCCCTGCGATAACTTATGAATATGTCATATTTATGGTCAGCCATTGCTCGTAATGTGTATCTGGATTATGTGATTCCTATTATTTACCGCCTGGCATTTGTGCTGAGGAACCGCCAGGAATGCCGGCAGCTCCGGCAGCACCTGCTGCACCGGTGGGGGAAGGAGATACACCCATTAAAGTTCCGATTGCGGTGAACACAGGTGTATAGGTAGCTTTTAGGATTTCCCCCTTGTTGTCGCGCATGGTTGAGACTATGTCCTGCCAATACTCGTTCTTTGCCTTTCCTCCGTTCTGCATCCTTACCAGCTGTTTGTAGTCTCGGTGCCAGTTTGTTGAACGAGAAGACGTGGGATTATATGTCGCTTTCTCTGAAATCACTACTTTCATCCGATATTCACCGGTTCCCCAAGAAGGGTTGTTCGCCGCCAAAGGCATGTATGAGCGTGGCACCACAAAGCACTCACCCTGCATATCGACGGTTGGCGTATGGTTCGCTAAAGCCTCCTTCCTGCTATAGAAATAGACGGAGTCTCGCAGCTGCTCCTTTGTAACAGGAATATTCACCGAGAAATTGCCTAATTTCACATCCTGCTGAATCTGAACCCACTCGTTAATCCATGATGAGAATATGTCCATGCTTATATTTATTGAGGGCCTCTGATACTCATTGAAGTCGAAATGGCTGATAGTCTCCCAATAGTCACGGTCATCCTGCCTCATTGTGTTCAGACAAGCCTCATTGATTTTGAGAGCCTGAAAATTCGGCAGGAACGAGCGATAGGGGTAAAACTCGATTGTGTCAACCACGAGATAGAACTTGCTGTGCAGGAACATGTGGTCAAACCTTGTTGTGTCGATATGACACACCATCTTGAGCACTTCCTGCCCCTCGCGCATAGCGCTGAGGGTGATACCGTCGAAGTTCATGTCTGTGGGGTCAAGCGGCCCGTAAGTTGACTGACTGCGGTAGAAATCGCTCTGTCCTCTCACCGACTCCAACGAGTCAACGAAAACACATTCCTTACGTCTCATTTCCTGCCAGGCCTGTTTCTGCCTAGAACGGATTTTGGTGAGGTTCGTGATTTCTGTCCCCAGCACATTCACAATGCCTGTTATACCGCCTGTAAGCGCGGCGCGCGCAATATTTCCAAACGCACCTCTTGAGCTGGATCGGCTGTAGTTTGCCGCTACAGTGTTGAGTTTTTGGCGGCTTGTCTCGGAAAGAGAATTCACTTTAACTGACAGCAACGAATACGTACGTTTTCTGTCTATTCCCTGATCGATGTCGTCTCCCAACGGAGAGGCTGTAGGTTGTGCGTTTGACAAACAAGCCACGCTTCCCAACAGCAATAATGCTAAAAATCTTCTGAGTCTCATGTTAAGTATATTTGTTTTTTATTTCCAGAGTTTTATAGTTTTATTATGGTTCTATGCCATCAATAAGAATGAACGCATCATAATAGCCCGCATCATTATAAACCTGGTACCGAGGATGATTTCTAATCCTTGACCCCATAACGTTTCTGAGCCAGTTACGTGCGTTGTTAAATGCGCTATATAGTTGCTGCCCCTCATTAAGAAATTCAAAAAATTTGCACATGAGCAGCATGGTCTCTTTTGATCTCACCTCCCAAAGGCTGACAATCATAGCCCTCACACCAGCAGTCTTCAGTCCGCGCTGCAATCCATACACACCGTCACCTGTGATAACTCCCTGTGCTGTCTGACACGCAGATAACACAACCAGCTGGACATTAGACAAATCCATCCCGGCAATTTCCCTGGCAGAGAGCACTCCATCGAGATTTAGCGGGTCAAAACCGTTATTATCTATATTTTCGTTAGCACCAGCAAGAATAATACAACTTTTTGAGAGCCCATCATCAGTTGTGGCGGGTCGCACGTCTGTACCACGGTTACCGTCGGAAAGGAAGGTGCCATGAGTGGAAATGAGGATCAAGTCAAAGTCTGACAAGTGGCTCCTGACATTGTACTCTGTGGCTGAGTCACCAACAATAACCGTATCTGCTGGATTTGCCCGGATTGCCATCACTGAGTCCACCTCATCCAATGAGGTGGGAAGATCACTGAAATTTGACAATCCCCTGTCCGCAAGGTTATAATAAGCAACGGCATCATTATCTGTTGAAGGCTCACTTGGACATTTCGCATTGAAGTTCACCCCACCGCATAAAAACATGGAAGCGGTTGACAACGGTTCTGTCTGTGCGGTCAACAGACGTGTGGATGTGAGTCTGTAGAATTGTTTCTCTTTGAGCGGTTCGGGCAGCAGGTATTCCACAGCCAAGACATGGAACAAACCGTCGGCGGAGAAATACACACTCTCTGAATCTCCAATGGCATTGACAAGCTTTTCATTCCATATTAAACCCGCAAGCCTATAGTCGTTATATAAAAAATCCTTATGACGGCCATTGTAGTCGCGAGCCTCAACCGCCTGCTCCACCGTCTCACCGTTTTCAAGCCCCATTTGTAAAATTGAATCGACTGCAGCAATCGGTACAAAACTTGGAGCGGCGACTCCTTTCTTCAGCACCAGAGCGGCAATACAGTTCTCACCACCTCGCTCATAGCATATAAACTCTATGGCGGCGGAGTTGTCGGGCATCTTTGCCTGAACATCCGTCCACCTCACACGAATGGCGGCAAGCGCATCACGTTTCTGCTCCGCAGTCATGTCCGGCTTGAAATCACGTCCCATCTGAAGCAAAACCGCCTTGCTGAAGAGTGCCACGTCATAAAGCAATGAAGGGTCTTTGTTCTCCAACCGGTAGCAGTCTGTGGCAAACGGTTGCTCTGCCATCCAATATTGCTCCCGCTCAGACTCGTTCATCCCGATGAAATTCTTATCTATATATTTACGTGTAATCGAAAGATATTCTCTGTAGCAGTCCAATGTCTTGGAGTCATACTCACCGGTGTCATCATATCGAAGCATCAGTATTTTCGCCTTCTTGCGAAATGTCTCGGCATATTCCCTCTGCGAGTTCTCTGACTTATAGAAACCCAAGACGGAGTCTATAAGCTTGATTGCCTCGCTATATCTTTTGCATCTGGCAAGAATCAGCGCCTTCTGAGAAATCAGTCTGTTTCTTGTATAAGAATAAACCTTTGATGAGGAACGCCGGCTTTCGCCCATCTTGGGATTGGCTAGAAGGTTTTCAGTGACTTGCAGTGCCTCCTCGTATTTCCCTTGGTTGTAATAAGCAGATGCAAGGTCATCGCTCACAGGGACACAGAATGGCAAGAAATCGTCATATTCAAGCAACTCTCCCCTTAGCCGCAACGCCTCACTCAAACATATTGCGGCAGAGTCGTATTTTTGGATGAGCAGGAAGCGGCTCCCCCGGATTTTCTCTATATCGGAGCCCGCTATGTCTTTTGTAAAATGTATGTCTTTCTCATTCCACTGACGGATTACTTTTGCCTCATTCAGTTTACACGCCACATCCTCCATCACTGTGTGAAGACCTAATTTGTAGGCAATCTCAGCTTTCGACTTGAGAACAAGCCAATAAGGCTTGTGGAATTCCTCGCCGTTAAGTTTTACGGGAGTCACAGAGTTTGCCGAAAGCTCCTCGTTCATCCGTCTCTCAGCCTTGAGAATCTGACGGTAGGCGTTAAGATAGTCTCTCTCGTTGTTGTTCAAGTACACAGCATCCTCATACATCTCAAAAGTCTCGTCACTGAAGACACTGTCGCCAAGCACATAAGCCGGCGGCAAGAGAAATAATAGAGCACATATTATGACTATCTTCTTAATCATGGGTACGGGAATTATAGTTGATAATTGCGAAAGATTGATTGGACTGAGAAAGGTTCTCAATTATCAGTTGGAAACTGTCGGTTTTCTTCAAGTCCCTGTCAAGCTTAATATAGTGGACACCATTTTCCTCTCTATCCCTAAAGACAGCCTTATTGAAGATGACAGAAGTCTTGAATGGCATATCTTTGTTGAATGGAACGATTGCAAAACACTGCCGTCCCTCTCTTCCGCTGATTTTGTATTCCACTTTCTTTTTGGCCTTGACCGGCACCTCCAAAAAAGAATACTTATAGCGAGGGTCACGGCCATCACGATAACGTCCACCCGCATTTGTCACCCCACTGTTGGCACAAACAATCCTCTCACCAATTTCGTTGAGATTGAATGTGTCATACTTATCAGCTTTTGAGCACTCGCCATTCCTGTCAACCTCAAGCTCATCCATCAAAGTCCACTTCTCATCACGTCTCAACTCCCTCGTGACAGAATTTCTGTTTTTTGTGTCTCTCAACCGTTCACAGCGACTCACTAGAGCATTCATCTCATTATCTTTTTCTCCTCCTGTCGTCTGGGCTTTTGAATTAACCGGACAGAGCATCATGAATAACACTAAAAACAATGGTACCATTTCCTCTGGCCAGAACTTGACAAGAGAACGGAAATAGACCTTACCGGATGTATTCCTCGTTTTTTTCTTAGGTTTTTCACTTTTTACCATACACTTTTCAGACAACTTTTGAATGTCCTTTAATGGAGGTCTTTTATCTGGCTCATGGTTTAAACAGCTCATTATCAGTTTTGACAATTCGGCTGACCCATGTGCTGAACCAATGCGCGGTATCACTGTATCTTTTGTCTGGGTAGATCCGCCTTTACCCTCAAACACCTCAACCCCCATAAGCATGAAGAATGCCAGCGCTCCCAAAGTCCACACAGCAGATTTTTCATTAATTAAATTATCTTTTGAGACCTCCGGCGCTTGGAAACTACCTGAATGAATCCTTGAGTTAGGTTCTGCAGATAATTTAAAAGAGCTGTCATCAAGAACAACATCTATGGGACTTAATGAAGCCAATTTTATCGGGTCAACTCCGCTTGAGGAAAGATTACAGAGCATAGTCCACACGTTACGCTCCGTTGTGTATCCAGCTATATTATTTAAGGTCAGCAAGTGTTTCATCATTTATAGTATTGATATTCTGATTTAAGAAAAACAGCCGAGAGTTGAACTAATTGAGTGTCATCGTGTAAAGAACAATCCATCATCCTCTACCTTGTCGTTCCACTCCCTATGCATTGTAGTCACCTCGGAAGATGGAACAGCCCAGAACGTGTCGTGTTGGGAGTTTGCATCGGCCTTAGATACAATTCCTATAACCTTGACGGTTCCATCAATGGATGCAAAAACCGGACCTCCCGAGAATCCGGGATCGACAGTAGGACTCATCTGTAAGCATTCTGAAGGTATTGAGTCCATGTCATATTGTACTCCTTGCAAATTTCCCTCCTTATTAACTATTGTAATCTCAGAGCGGTCTGTCTTAGGGTATCCCCAAAGCATGATGCTTCTATTATCCTCATCTGCCCATAAACGGCGTATATCCTCAATGTCGGCTAATTGAATGGTTCCTTGGCGGTCGAACCTCATATATGCGAAATCTCCTAACTCCATATTCCGTCTTTGCGCGATTGGAAAGATTGTCCTCAAAAACATAGGGTTGTCAATATCACCTACAGTGAGTATCTTATCACGGGTCTTGTTCATGAAGAAATCATCAGAATAGCATGATCTCTCAATCGCATCTTTATTGTCATATATAACACAATGAGTGCGCAGCGAGTATTTATGCGTCAGCAACTCCTGATTAAGAGTCTCGGCTTTTATGGCAAGCTGTACTTCCGAAGGCATCAAGTCCCAATTGACAGTCAGATCTCCCCCCATGTCATTTATCCACGGCTCAATGCAATGACGCGCTGTCACCAACAACGAATCAGCTGTAAGGAAGCACGTACCAGTTGTCTCCATTTCAAGCGAAACGGAATCGATTGCCACCTTTACAATCTGACCGTCTATCAAAGTATCGGTCATGAGATATACAGAATCAGCGACAATACGCCATACAGACTCACGGTGAGGATTTATATCATCAAGCTTCACGTCCCGGTTGTTAGAGGAATAAACTTTATATGCTACTAACGCCACTATCAAAAGAGAGAACAAAGATATAATAGTGGTAAGAAGAGAATGGCTCCTGTGTGTTTTATATACAATTCCTGTAGAGGAGTCATAATCACCGTCTTCAAATGTGTTGAACTTGAGAACTGTCTCGACGCCTCCCTCTGAGAAAGACAGCATGTCTCCATTTTTCAGGGTAGCCGCAACAGAAAGTTTTTTCCCGTTGAGCATAACCTCATGCGAGTCAGAACGGCAAACAACATACCAGCCCTCACCTCCATCAACGGGCAATATGGTAGCAAATTCCTGCGGCTCATAGACACTCTCACCGCCGATTATCAAATCGCACGACGGCAGCTGCCCTATGGTCAGTGGCCGGTATCCGCAAAGGACACTGTCGCCCACCTTGCCCTTTTTCTGAGCCTTACAGTATGTCAGTCTGTAATACATGATTTTATAATTAAAGGAATACCCTGTGTGAGTGCCATATCGTAAATACTAACATTCTTACCTGTGGCATCTTCACGGAGGTCATCAAAGGTGCGGAGGTCGTAGTGCACTTTCTTCTTGTCACGCAAAACTTTCTTTAAGGACATATCCGTCTCAACCGCTCTCTGCTCCTCATCGTTTACAGGCCTATAGCCTAACAACAACTCCTCTACGCTCCAACGATTATGCTCAACCTCAGTAAGAATGTCTATTTCCGCCTTAGACAACGCATAATATGCCTGCCAATCATCTTGGGTATGACCGAGTGAATGCATCTTTGTGCCAAGTGTCATGGCATTGAATATATTTGAATACACTTTTGGCATGGACGGAATCTTATCCCAAAGAGCCTCAGCCTTTTCCCAGTCTATAGTCGCTGGAGCCGTAACCGGATCATCCTTGTCAAGTGAGAAACAATGAGAATAAACATAATTGACCCCCTGCCCCATTTTCCTCAGCATTCTAAGCAAGTTGAGGTCACACTGATCTTCACCAAAAGCAAATACATTGTCATATCCCTCAACATTGCCAAGAACAGAGAACATATCACTGTGCTCAGAATAACAGAGAAGTGGTGTCCTCTCAATGAAAAGGCTCTGAGGGAGAGATACCGCCTCATCCATATTACGAAATCCATCGACATGGGTAAACGCAAGTGTCAACATTTGTTTGTCGGAGACACACCACTCCTCAAGTTTTCTTCTTACCGCCTCGTTTCTCACTGAGCCCTTGACAAACTCCCACTCCACACCAACGAAGTCTTTACGCACTTCCTCATACTCAGGACGATGCAGTATCAGCTGAGGATTGCTTTCTTCGAGATCTAATGAGCGGTAATAGGAATTATTGAAAAGGTGTACATATCTCTGGACCAGCCGGTCGCGCAAGTTGAAAACTTCATCATCCACGATTGTGATTCGTGTACGAAGTCGTGTGTCACGGCAATAGTTTGGGTAATGGGCCACCAAAGCCGTGTTCAATGCTAAGGCCTCTGTGAGTTGGGTGTCTCCAAAAAGAACAAGATGTACGACAGCATCGCAGTCGCGAGATATGGGTTTTCTGTCTAAAGGGGGACATACAGGAGCAATGCCAGGCGATATGACAAGAAGAGACTTGGCAAGAAAATCCTCAATGGTAGTTGCAAACACATCAACCTTGTCATATATATTTTCAGGAAGGCCATACGTCTGGGCAAGCCACAAAGATACGGACTCACTAAAAATAAGAACACACTCCAGTCTCCTGCTGGAACTTTTTTTCAAATCCCAGCTATCCGCTTGCTCGGAAAGCCTTCTGATTGCCGCATTGTCATCCTGCTCAGAAAACACAGACTCGCCAGCCGCTCTCATTCGAGCAACCAGCGAGTCGTATTTGTTTTGTATGTTGCTTATAATAAGCATACAAAAGAAGAAATTAGTTTGTGTTTAACACATAGCAGTTGCTGACACTTCCACGGTTAACAATCTTGATTCTGAAATTGCCAGTCCAACGAGGAGTCCAGGTGCATACGCAGTTGTCAGTGTAATCTGTGTCGCTGTCGATAAGGTTTCCGTTCTGGTCATAAATATAAAGGTCGAGATCTGTGTCGCCGTCACCAATCACAGTCACGATAGCCTGCCGACCTCCTTCAAAACGAACTGTGTAATAATCTGTTCCATAAGCCCTGACACAGTCGATGTTGTACTTAGGACCGCCAACTGCTCCGCGGCTACCATTCTGAACGTCCTCGATAAGAGCGAGAAGAACCTCGTCGTTGTTTGCCTTAGCCTTTGCATCTGCCAATAACTGTGCAGGGTCGAGCTTGATTGTGCTTGTCTTTTGACCAGCTGACTCTTGTCCTCCTTCCGACTCCTTTGTCCTGTCAGTCTCCTGGAAACCTCCGGTCTTGGACATACGTGCGGCCTGAATCAAAGAAAGGGCATCATTGTGAGAATAGCCATACTTTGCAAGTTCTGATGCGATTTGGAAAGTCTCCTGCTGAGGTGTCAGGCTGATGTTTTCCTTCTGGTTTTGAGCCATTGCTGTCAAAGGCAGAATCATAGCGATCATCACTAAGATTTTTTTCATAATCTCTAAATTTTAAGGGTTAAACAATTATAATATAAGCAACTTTTTGCTTCAAGCATTAATAGTCTGTGTACATTATCCAAACAGATAGTTCCACTTATTTGTTGCAAATTTAAAAAAATTTTTTTATTGTTTAAAATATCTATACATTTTTTTTCAGAGGAGGGGATAATGGGTCATCCAACACCCCCTTAGAAATTCATTTTTGTTATTTTTTTATCGTCAAACATCTATTATCATGGTTTATTTTGTAAAGGCCGTTCGGCTGAGTGCTTAGAGGGATAGAAACCAAGCCACTTTCGTCACAACCATAAGTAGCAATTTCACGTCCATCCTGCGCCGACATTGATATCTGTGATTTATTGTTTAAACCTAAGATATGAAAATCATTTCCATCCTCATAAAACAGAGTCACATCATCGTTACTCATCACTCCTTCTGTTTTAGAATGTTTAACGCCAGAATTGTCTTGGATTTCACCTGCTGATTTTCTCGGAACTTCTGCACCCTCATTAATTTCGGAATCCGTTCCTGCTATAATATTAATGATAATAGTAACATCAGTAATATTAATCGCACCGTCTTCATTAACATCAGCATTATCATATATTTTTATCTTGGCTATTGTGTTAATTACGGCAACAATGTCACTAATGTTGACCAGACCGTCATTATTCACATCTCCCCTTTGCCCAACAACACTTTCAACAAAATACAAGTTTTGAACATCTTTGCGTGCAAAGGTAGTACTCACCGTGCCTGTGACAACTATATTGCTGTCGGGCATGGTTATCACAGGTTTTTCTGACAGTAAAAATATATTTATTCTACCATCATTTAGTTTTACGACTAGCGCATTCTTCTCTTGAGCATGTGTGATTGTTGAAAATAATATGCTCAATAATAATAAAAATATCTTTTTCATTTGTTCTTCACTTTTTTGTTTTAATTATAGCAAATGTTGTTTGTTTCATTCACTCATATCTGTATAAGTGATATAATTCATTGACCCCGAAGACTGAATAACGACTCTTACAGAAGCAGTACTTGGGCTATCTGTGTCATAATAGGTTTTTCTGGTTTCTGTTTCACTATACAAAATGTATTTTGCAGCAATCACATCACAATAGTCCTTCATGCTACTTGCATCCTTGAAAGAGGCTTTTACACTTGTCACCTTTTCAAAGCCTTTAGTGAAAGAGAAAGACAAACTCTTTAATTCTCCGATGTTTTTCGTATAAAGATATGAATAATCTTCGTCCTCGTCATCGTCTGTTATAGAGGGATTATCACCAAACTCTGCCTTAATCTGGTCACCTGATTTCTTGAAATATTGAGTCCAATTGACAACCGATGCTGGTGTCTGTTTCAAATCTGTATATGTTATCACATTTGTCTCAGTACTAACGGTAATCTTTACAGAAGCGTTTTCAGCATTTTCTGCATCATAATAAGTTTTTCTTGTATCTGTACTAGCACTGCTGTCTAACATATAAGTATTAGCAATGTGCTCACTATATGATTGCATCTTTTCTTCATCGTAGAAATTAAGCGAAACGCTAATCACCCCGCTTGTTGGCTTCGATTCCATGTTATCAGAGAAAGTAAACACAACATAGAAGATAGAACTACTGAAATTACTATATGTTGCTGTATGCTTCTCTTTATCCGTCTTATGGTTTTCGCCAAAAACACTTTCTATTTGAGTAAGAGTTTTTTTGAAGTATTGAGTAAAATCATAATCACCTCCATTGATCGGCTTCACTTCTATGCTATAAGCCTTCATGTCTCCAGACTCTGCCGCTTCGACCAAAGCGTAACCCTTTCCTTCTTTTAAAGGTTTTATTTTGTTGTCTTCAAGACCAACAAAACATCCATCTACATATTTAATGACATCTCCATCATTCCCTATGCTAATTGGGTCATCTGTTGTTTTCATGTTATAAATTGGTTCCATTACTCTATAGAATGTACCATTCCCGTTGGAAAAGAAATCATTCTC
>JAZUMZ010000097.1:0-5171 GCA_045603885.1 Bacteroidaceae bacterium
ACCGCCTTGGCCTCCGACTTAGACCCTGTTCTGGGCGAGCAACTTCAGTGTGGGCGTGGCTATATTCTCCGCAGCAAGCAGGTATCTCGCACGAATCATGAACCAGTTCCCCCAATACGAAGTGAGCATGGAGGAGGTTCACCATATCCACAAGCTCGACCACCCCTCGGGCACAGCCATCACCCTTGCCGAAGGCATCATAGGCGAGCTGGACCGAAAGGACGGCTGGGCGGTTGGAACCGTTCAGAACCCCGACGGCAGCGTCGATGGCAGCAAGGAGCAGCCTGCAAACATTCTGAGGATTGACTCTGTGAGGCGCGGCGAGGTGCCCGGCATCCACTCTGTGACCTACGACAGCGACGCCGACTGCATCACCATCACCCACGATGCCCACTCACGCCAGGGCTTCGCGCTGGGTGCTGTGCTCGCCGCTGAATATACCAAGGATCACACGGGCCTGCTCACCACCGACGACCTATTTAAGTTTTAGCAGATAATGGGGATAATGGGGCTTATAAGCCTCATGGGTCTCATGGGCCCCATAAGACCAATAAGACCCATTCGGCCTATCCGGCCCATTCGACCCAAATCATCAACCTAAGAAAAAAAACAAAACCATGGGATTATTCTCAAGCAAACCAGATTACTCAAAGATAAGGACAAAGAAAGTTAAAGAGAAAGAGGCCCGCGAGAGCCGTGTACGCCCCGAATGGGTGAAATGGGTTAAGTTCTCCGTTGTGGCGGTGCTGTGGCTGCTGTTCATCTACTGGCTCGGCAGCTGGTGGGGACTGCTCGTGCTCCCTTTCATCTTCGACCTCTATATAACGAAGAAAATCAACTGGAGCTGGTGGAAGAAGGAAGACCAGCCTGCATCCAACTTCATCATGAGCTGGGTAGATGCGATTGTGTTCGCACTTGTGGCTGTCTATTTCGTGAACAACTTCTTCTTCCAGAACTACAAGATTCCGTCGTCGTCGCTTGAGAAGTCGCTCCTTACCGGTGACTACCTCTTGGTGTCGAAGCTGTCATACGGCCCGCGCATTCCGATGACCCCCCTGACCCTTCCGCTGACCCAGCACACCATTCCCGGCATCAACTGCAAATCGTATATTGAATGGCCACAATGGGAATACCGCCGCGCCAAAGGTTTCGGCAACGTGGAATACGGCGACATCGTGGTGTTCAACTACCCGTCGGGCGACACCGTGGCGGTGAACTACCCCAACGACTTCTACTCGCTCTGCTTCGAGACCGGCTGCCAGGTGGCATACCAGACAGACCAGAACCTGCTGGTGACCACCGACTCATCGACCGTGGGTCAGATTGAGCAGTTCCAAAAGCTCTATGCCTTAGGCAAGGAGCAGGTGAAGGCCAACCAAAACCAGTTCGGCGCCATAACCACACGACCTGTTGACCGCAGGGAGAACTACGTGAAGCGGTGTGTGGGCCTGCCGGGGCAGAAATTCCAGATCAAAGACAAAGAGATATACATAGACGGCAAGAAGCAGCAACGTCCTGAGCTGGTTCAGTTCAACTACGTGGTCTATACCAAAGACGGACAGATTCTTGACGACAAGCTATGTGCCGACCTCGGCATCAGCGACGAGGACCGCCTACAGATATTGAACCGCAGCCGCGGCATGCCACTGACCTACCAGGCCAAGGAGGCGCTTGAGAAGAGCGGCGTGGTGGACAGCATCGTAGAGATCAAAGACGGCTATTTCGGACGTCTCTACCCGCTCGACCACGAATACGGATGGACGCGCGACAACTACGGCCCGATATGGATTCCAGCCAAAGGCAAGAGCATAGACCTGACGATGGACAACATCTGCATCTACGAGCGGCCGATACGCACCTACGAGGGCAACCAGCTCGACATCAAGCGCGACGGTATATACATAAACGGCAAGAAGAGCACATCATACACGTTCAAGATGGACTATTACTGGATGATGGGCGACAACCGCCACTACTCTGAGGACAGCCGCTACTGGGGATTCGTGCCTGAGGATCATATCGTGGGCAAGCCTTTGTTCATCTGGCTGTCGATTTCGCCCGACTCCAACCCCGAAGCCCGCACCTACCGCTGGGACAGACTGTTCAAGTGGGTGGGAGACATCAAGTGATGAGAATGCCTGAGGATAGTCATGGGCCTAATGGGACTAATGAGCCTAATGGGCCTAATGGGGCTAATGAGCCTAATGGGACTAATGGGGTCTATGGGACTAATGGGGCCTATGAGACCTATGAGACCCATGAGACCTATGAGACTCATGAGACCCATAAGACCAATGGGGCCTATGGGACCTATGGGGCCTATGGGGCCTATGAGACCCATGAGACCCATGAGACCCATGAGACCCATGAGACCAATAAGACCAATTCTATGTTATTGCTGAGCACAGCTTATCTGCCGCCGGTGCAGTGGTTCTGGCATGCCGCCCATGCGGGGACAGCGCTGGTAGAGCTATGGGAGAGCTACCACAAGCAGACCTACCGCAACCGGTGCTTGATTGACTCCCCACAAGGAGCCGTCGGGCTGACCATTCCCGTAGAGAAGCCAGCAAACGGCTCACGCTTGATTAAAGACATGCGAATAAGCGACCACGGAGACTGGCGCAACAAGCACTGGCACGCACTGGAGTCCTCCTATTTCAACACCCCCTACTTTGAATATTATCAAGACGACTTCCGTCCCATATACGAGAGGCGGTATGAGTTTCTTATCGACTTCAACGAAGCCCTGATAAGCAAATGTATTGAGCTTACGGGCATCAGCTGCGACCTGAGATATACTGACAAATATATCCCGGCCGGGGATATAACACCCGACCGAAAAAAAACAAATGATTTGAGTACGCAAGGCTTAAGCCCTGACCGAGCCGGAATTTCCGACTACCGCTCGCTGATCTCACCAAAAATTAATGTTGAAGACGATAAGGACTTCACTCCCCTGCCCTATTACCAGGTTTTCTCAGAGCGTCGCAACGGACGGTTCCTGCCCAACCTGAGCATAGCCGACCTGCTGTTCAACATGGGACCGGAAAGCCTGTTTATTCTATCTCCTCGATAGTGACCCCCTCGAACTCCTGCATGATGTCGAGTATGCGCCTCTGAAACCGCTTGCGCATCACCTTCATCTCCATCGTCACGTTGTAGAGCACACCTGTTGACGTGTGCTTATCCTCCATCTTATAGGAGTCAAGCTCCACATGAAGCCTCCTCAGACGCTCTATCACGGCGTTGACACCGTCGAGGGTCTCCGCTGAGAACTTGACAGTGAAAGCCCGGGCACCCCAACGTTTAAGGAAGAAATTCATGGCCTCCAGTCCGAGCAGCACGAGCACGGTGGTGGCGGCGCTGATGATATATAACCCCGAACCACACGCCATACCGATGGCAGCCACCACCCAGATACCTGCCGCAGTGGTCAGGCCTTTGACCACATGCTTCTGGAATATGATGGTTCCGGCACCTATAAATCCGATTCCCGACACCACCTGGGCGGCAATCCTGGAAACATCGAGACGCACGTTGATATCCTGCCCTTTCGTGGAGTCAAGCACCTCCATAAACCCGTACTGTGACAGGATCATGAACAAGGCACTGCCAAGCGCCACGAGGAAATGGGTACGGAATCCCGCGCCCTTGGCACGGTATTCCCTCTCTAAGCCGATGGCACCGCCAAGCACGGCTGCCACGACGATTCGAAGTATAAATTCAACAGTCATTATTCCACATATAAAAACACGGTGATGGGGATTGCAACTCCGGCAAATCCACCTGACACCTGCAAAGTTAGCACTTTGTTGTCAATTATCACCCTTTTGCCGCGAAAAACGCATCAAATTTAACATTTCACGGTCGCCACGGCTGTCGCCATAGACTTTTACGGCTGAGTCTATATCCGGCTCCATCAGCAGGATGCGCCTGACTTTCTCCGGGCCATAGCAGTTGGGCGTGGCAAAGCGGCCTGTGAGACACCCGTCGGCACCCACCTCGGGGAGAGTGGCTATGACGTTGGCAACTCCGTTAGCCTCACACCAAGGTCTCACCCACTGGTCTATGCTGGCGGTGACGACATAGACGGTGTCGTTGTTTTTCTGATGGACGCTGAGAGCCTCCATCATTCCGGGATTGACAACACGGTCTATACGCTCAGCAAAACGCCTGCCGAAGTCTTCGAAGACACTGACGGGCATGCCTTTGTAGAGCCTGGAGAAGAGACGCTCCTTGGCTTTGCCGTTGGGATAGAGGCGGAGCTTCATGAGGATGAGCCACGGCAAGGTGACGAAAGCAGCCCATAAAGCCCGAAGCCTGCCTCGGGAGAAGAAGGCGAAGAGCGGAAAGGTGTCGCTGGTGGTCAACGTACCGTCGAAATCGAAAAAAGCGAAGTTGCGGGTCATGACTATTTGGTTTTGCAGAAAAGCTACTAATGGGTTAGACAACGGGTCAGATTGCGGGTTACAACTCTTGGGTTATGCTACGGCCTCAAGGCGTAGAGGACAAAATGCCGGTCGGCCCAGAGCCGGCGGTAGGGATGAAGGGTGATAAACCGTCTCATGGCTCTTATACGTCCGTTTTTATGCTCGTAGGTCTCTTCGGCGAGGTCGTTGTCCCAATCGGGGTCGGGCGTGGTCCAGTAGCACTGGCGCGTCTTATCTACAAGAATGAACGGAGGGGGACCCTGCTCCTCAGCCGTCTTCGTGAGAAGGCGCTCAAAAAGCTCCGAGTCGTAGGTCCATACCCACGGGTTAGGCAGATAAGGACGGGTCTTGGTGAGATAATGCACCATCGGCACGTGTTGGAAGCACAGAATCCTCTCGTTTTCAGGCACATATTTAGCCATATTCACAAGCAGGGAGTCTGCCGCCTGCTGGTAGTCATCCGACGTGAGTATGGTGGCCAGCGGGTTGTGTATTCCCGCAGTCTTTCTCCAGCGGCTGCCCGGGTCGTTGTAGGCGTTGAAAAGCAGCGAGCGGGAATTGAAGAACAGGAACGGTGCGACGATAAGCACCACCCATGCCCGGTTGAGCCACAGAAGCCACTGCCGCTGACCGGCACGGCACAGCTCCTCTGCCACGGTCTGACATGTGAGCGGCAATGCAATCCACAGGGAATAGACACCGAGGTTGGCTATCCCGAAGTCGCTGCCCAAGTCGGATCGT
>JAZUMZ010000098.1:0-17712 GCA_045603885.1 Bacteroidaceae bacterium
ATCAAACTAAAACAACAATACAAACTATTAACTCACATTACTATGAACAAACCCTTAATGAAGATTGCCCGGATTTGCTCTATGAGCATATTCGCAATGTTGTTGTCGGGTATGTCAACGTCTTGTAAGGATGAGTACAAATGGGACGACACCACTCCCGGCTACCTGAACTCAAGCATCTACGACTACTTGAAAAGCAACGGCAATTACACCAACTATGTCAAATTGATTGACGACTTGGACTACTCTGAGGTTTTGGCAAAGACCGGTAGCAAGACCTTGTTCGTCGCCGATGACGACGCTTTCACGGATTTTTACCAGAACAACCCGTGGGGTGTCAGCAGCTATGATGACATGACCACCAGTCAGAAAAAGTTGCTGCTTTACGGCTCGATGCTGAACAACGCCTATCTGCTTGAGATGCTTTCGAGCACAGAAGGCCCGAATGCCGGCCAGTGTCTTCGCCGTATTACATCCTCCACGGTCCTTGACTCTGTTCCCCATTTCTCAAGTGATGAACTTCCCACGAACTACAACACAGAGGACAAAGACTACTGGGCACGCTTCCGCGACCCTTCGAAAGGCGGCATTCGCATGGCATTGGACAACACCAGCCCTATGATGACCCACTATCTCCCCACCCAGATGAAGAACAAGGGCATCACCGACAAAGACTTCTCCATTATAATGGGTGTTGAGAGAGACAAGAACGATGCATACGTTTATGACTGCAAGGTCGTTGAGGGTGACATAGTGTGCACAAACGGCTATATCAACCGTCTTGACAAAGTGCTGATAACTCCCCAGAACATGGCTGAAGTTCTCAGGACAAACAGCCGCACCCAAATATTCAGCCACATGCTCGACCGTTTCTCTGCTCCTTTCTACAACGAGGCACTGACCAACAGCTACCGTCTTCTTTACGGTAACGACGTGGACTCAGTATATGAAAAGCGTTACTTTACTACCCACGAGCGTCGCAGGCTCACCTCCGACAAGGGCACAGATCCGATAGGAAATCCCGGCGGCAACAGCGTGGACTTCGGTCTTGCGTTTGACCCAGGCTGGAACCAATATGAGCCAAGCGACAAAATATTGAAAGAGCAAGACATGGCCATCATGTTCGTCCCCACCGACGCCAAGCTATATGAATATTTCTTCAGCAATGGCGGTGGCGGCCGTTTCCTCATTGAGGCCTACGCCCCCGACGAACTTGCCAACGTAAAGGGCTCCACAGATTACGAGCATATGTATCAGGCATTGGACAAAATTCCCCGCAAAACTATCCAGGCTCTTCTGAACAACCTGATGAAAGAACAGTTCTGCAACTCCGTCCCCAGCAAATTCGAGACAATCAAGGACGATGCCCAAGACCCTATGCTTGACGACTCACATATACAATATATAGAAGGTGTGCTTCAGGCCAACAACGGTCTCATCTTCCTAATGGACGAAGTATTGACTCCAGCCCAATATGCCGCAGTATCGGCTCCCGCCTACGTAGGCACCGACATGCAGGTATTTAATTATGCCATCCAGAAACTCCAGTGGAACGGTACGGAAAAGAACTTCTACGCATATCTGCTGGCTATGAGCTCCCGTTTCAGCCTGTTCGTTCCCAAAGACGGATTCTGGTATATAGACCCCATCTCTTTCCGCAACGGTATGTCAAAAATCCGTGCCATCCATTTCGAATGGAACAGCGCAAACAATACTCCTCGCGGCACAACCTACGATGTGACCTACGACTATACCAACGACAGTTACATTATCGGCAGCCAAGTGACCACAGGCTCATACGGCACAGACGTTATCAACGACCGTCTGAACGATATGCTTGAGACTCACACCGTGGTCCACGAAGACCAAAGTGACATCTACGGATTTGACGAGTCGTCCACCGGAGTTGAGTGCAACAAACATTACTTCCTTTCCAAAAACGGCACCCCTCTCTATGTTGAGAACGCCTCAAGCCACGCCAACGGCATGACCGTGCAGGGCGGCTGGGCATTAAACCACAACGAGAAGAGCACCGTGATCCGTTTTGATGATAAAACCCGCGAGACCAACGGAAACGGAAACGGAATCTCCTACCAAATAGACAGTCCGATTATTCCGACCATTGAGTCTGTTTACAGTGTAATGTACAACAATCGCGACAAGTTCGGCATCTTCTATGAGCAATGTCTGACTGACAACCAGGATATTATGACCCTTCTGAAGCCTTGGCTGAACTATGAGGAGATTGACGGTGTCCGCACAGAGATATACAGCAGCAACAACGACTACCTGAACCGTTACACCATATTTGTGAACAATAACGGCATTCCGTGCTACGACCATAGCAACGGCTCTCAGGTATCCACCGCCACCAACGTGCGTTTCTTCAGCAACTACCGCTATACAGTGTATATGCCGTCGGATGACGCAATGAACAAAGCCATTGCCAACGGCCTTCCGACATGGGAAAGCATCAGCG
Source organism: Bacteroidaceae bacterium (assembly GCA_045603885.1). Lineage (GTDB taxonomy): Bacteria > Bacteroidota > Bacteroidia > Bacteroidales > Bacteroidaceae > UBA3839. The sequence goes on from JAZUMZ010000098.1 coordinate 2,480, forward strand.
AGTACCTGAAGATTGACCCTGAGACCGGCACCACCAGCTTGGAGGACGCCGAGCTTGAGGAGCGCGGTCCGAAAGGCGCCGCCATGGTCACAGTTTTGATTAACTTCCTCAAATACCATTTCCAGGACAACTCTGTGTTCTGCGACCAGGCCTCTATGAACAGCACAGAATACGAGACCGCCACGATGGACAGCAGCACAGGAGTCTATTGCAAACTCTCTGTATCGTCGAGTGGCAATAACAGCCTGACTATCACCGACGCCACAGGTTCTTCTTTCAATGCCATAGAGGGCTACAAGAACCTGATTGCCCGCGATTACATAGTGACAGGAAGCGACAACAACCAGCGTATCAACGCCTCGTCCTCCGCTGTTCTTCACGGCATTGACGGTGTGTTGAACTACAAATCTCTCTCCGGCGACCGTTACGACAGCGACTGGCAGACAGTTGAGTCTGCCAACAGATATTTGAACCAATACCGTATCACCGACTAAATCTCCATCATTATGAAAAAGAGAATATATATATTACTACTTATGCTGACCACCTCCGTGTGCGGCATGTTCGCTCAGCAGCGCATTTCAGGCACTGTGTCGGACGATATAGACGTTCTGATGATGGTGAACGTTGTTGAGCGCGACGCAAACAACCGTATTGTGTCACACTCTCAGACCGACATGAACGGTAACTTCTCTATGACAGTGAAGAGTGGCAAAAACTACCTTGAGGTGACCTACGTTGGGTACGAGCCATACAAGGTTCAGATAGGCAGCCAGACCAAATTCAACATAAAGCTCAAAGAGCGCAACACGATTCAGGAAGTCGTGATCAAGGCCAAGCGCAAGCAGGAGAGCAACGGTATGTCTATCCCTGTGAAGGAGATCTCCGTGGCCACTCAGACGTTGAGTATGGAAGAGGTTGAGGGTCTTTCGTTCGCCTCCGCCGACGAGGCCCTGCAAGGCAAGATAGCCGGTCTCGACATCATCGCCAATTCCGGTAACCTCGGCGCGGGCACATCGATGCGTATGCGCGGTGTGAGCACGATAAACGGCAGCGCCGAGCCACTGATTGTTGTTGACGGCAACATATTCGACCTTCCCGATGACGTGTCGAACGTTGACTTCGAGGACTTGGACAACGAGGAGCAGTTCGCCACCCTGTTGTCTGTGAACCCCGAGGACATCAAGGAGATTAAGGTATTGAAAGACGCCGCCGCCAGTGCCATCTGGGGTGCCCAGGGCGCCAACGGAGTGATTGAGATAAACACGAAGCGCGGCCAGGCAGGCAAGACCAAGATCAACTTCAGCTACCGCTTCACCGGCGCCTGGGCTCCGAGCGGCCTGAACATGCTCGACGGTGACGGCTACACGATGATGCTGAAGGAGGCTTACTTCAACCCCCGTCAAAGCAGCGCGACGAGTAACATAGTTGAGTTGAACTACGACCAGAGCCGCCCGACCTATTATCACAACTTCAACAAGAACACAGACTGGGTTAAGGAAGTGAACCAGTTCGGCCAGACCCACAACTATTATGTGACCCTGTCGGGCGGTGGTGAGAAAGCCAAGTTCCGTGTGTCCGGCGGTTATGACCATCAGACCGGTACAATCATCAAGCAGGTTATGGACCGTTTCTCCACCCGCTTAGTATTGGACTACGATGTGAGTGACCGCATACGTTTCTCCACAAACTTTGCCCTCACCTACACTGACAACCACCGTAACTGGGACGGTGGTTCCACAAGCTCCATCCTTGGAAAGGCCTACAACGCCATGCCTAACATGACCGTGATGGAGTATGCCTACGACCCCTACACCGGCCAACCATATCTTACCGGCGACTACTACAAAATGCTCCCCACCGCCTCCGAGGAATACAAGAACACCCCGACCCCCGACGGTCTGTCCTCCTACTACCTTTCGGACATGAAGAGCAACGGCAACCCTGTGGCCATCGCCCACCTGGCACACAACAACCAGTCAACCTACCGAATAACTCCCCAATTCAATATCAAGTACAAGCTTCTCGGCACCCACGACGACCAGCATCAGTTAGACCTGAATGCCGAGGTTTACATGGACATATATAATGAGTCGGTGAACACCTACTTCCCCAACTCCCTCACGTCTGACGCCTGGGACTCCGGAGTGAATACCGTCTCCAACCCCGAGTACAAGAGTCTGGCCGTGACTAACCGTGAGACATTGATTTACAAACCTCATTTCAACAATGAGGACTGGTCAATGAGCGTGATGGGCCGCTTCGAGGTCACCCAAGGTGACGGTACGAGCCAAGACATGGGCAAGAGCGGTGTTCCGACCGGCATGGACTCTCCATCAGCCGAGGCCTATCTGAAAAACACGAGCTCCGGCACGAGTGAGTGGCGCAGCATGGCCTATATGGGTTCCATGCACTTAGCATACAAAGACGGCCGCTACGCTTTAGACGCCACAGTACGCCGCGACGGCTCCACCAAGTTCGGCAAGGGCAGCAAATGGGGCACCTTCCCCGCAGTCTCCGGAATCTGGAATATCAGCGATGAGCCGTTCTTCCGTCCGTTGCTGAAGTACGTGAGCCGACTGGCCGTCCGTCCCGGCTGGGGACGTGTGGGCCGTCAGCCCGGCAGCCAATATCTTATGTACAACACCTACGGCTCCATGGGTTCCTACGGCAGCGGCAACAACATGGGCACCGCCACTAATCCCAACAACCTGCGACTGACAGACCTGAAATGGGAGACTACGGACTCTTGGAACGTAGGCTTCAACCTGAACTTGTTTGACGACCTTCTCCAGTTCGACCTGAACATCTACAACAAAAAGACAAAGGACCTTCTCATGGCCAATGTCGGGATTCCCGGCACCTCCGGTTTCGGCACCCTTTCCTGGAAGAACGTAGGCTCATTGGAGAACAAAGGATGGGAGCTCTATGTGAACACCGGCAAGTTCCTGAAGAAAGGCAAGTTCTATATGACCGCCTCCCTCAACTTTGCCCAGAACATAAACACCATCACCGCCATGGACCCGACCGTGTTAAGCTCCATGAACGGCGAGTTCAACTATAAGAACGGTACCTATCTTCAGCGTATCCAAATAGGCAACGCCGTGGGTTCTATATATGGTTTCCGCTACAAGGGCGTTTATCGTTATGACTACGAGCACAGCGGCTACACCGCAGAGAGCCGTGAGACTTACGGCGACAACACAGCGGCCGCCGCAGAGGAGCGCGGCGAGAACTTCACCTGCCCGGTTGTGAGGGACGCCAACGGAAATATCCTGTATGACTCAAAAGGTGACCCTCTGAAGATGTACTACAACTACGGCAACACCCAGTATGAGTTCAAGGGTGGCGACGTGATATACGAAGACATCAACCACGACGGCCAGATCAACGAGCTTGATATTGTTTACTTAGGCAACTCCAACGCTAAGATAAACGGTGGATTCGGCTTAAACTTCAACTACGGTCCATGGACTCTGAAGATGTCGTTCAACTACCGTCTTGGCAACCATATCGCCAACACAGCCCGTCTGAACAACGAATCCATGCGCAGCAACATAAACCAGAGCGCGGCCGTGGCATGGCGCTGGCGCAAAAACGGTGACATAACCGAGATTCCGCGCGCCATGAGCGCACAAATCGGCGACTCCTACAACGCCCTGGCCAGCAGCCGTTACGTTGAGAAAGGAAACTATCTACGTCTTCAATACATGCAGATAAACTACAATGTGCCCGCTAAATTCTGCAAGCAATACGGTTTTCAGAGCCTTCGCCTGTCGGCTTCCGCCAACAACCTGTTCTGCTGGACGAAATACACGGGTGTTGATCCAGAGGTGAGCTACGGCGCATGGGGTGTGTGCTACGACAACTCTAAGACCCCTCGTTCCCGCTCCTTCACCCTCAGTGTCAACTTAGGATTCTAACCAACAAAAAGACCACGCAATATGAAAAAGACAACAATAAATAAGAGTTTTCTCTTGGTTTTTCTACTCCTCTGCGGCTCATTGGCATTCTCCGGCTGCGAGGACTACCTGACGATTACTCCTACCGACCGTATAGTTGAGGAAGAATTCTGGGAAGACAAGAGTCAGCTTCAAAATGCTGTAAACGCCTGCTATCTTAGGATGATCAAGGAGGACATGATGAATGATTACATCCTGTGGGGCGAAGCCCGTGGCGACAACTTCGAGAAGACCACGGGTGTTGCCAACACCGACCTTCAGAACCTGATGAACGCCAACCTGATGCCCACGAACAGCATGTTCTCCTGGACACCTTTCTATAATCTCATCAACTACTGCAACAAGATATTGGCTCACGGCCCTGAGATTGTGGAGAAAGACGAGTCGTTCTCCCAGAGCGACTGGCAACCCATCCGCGCAGAGGCTATAGCCATCCGTTCCTTCGCCCACTTCTATCTTGTCAGGACATTCGGCGAAGTTCCCTATGTCAATGTTGATTACAACAACGACGGCCAGGACTTCCTGGTTGCCCAATCCACCCAGATTGAGGTGTTGGACAACATAATCCAAGACTTGGAAAGCGTGAAGGACTACGCTATGGTTGACTATGGAACCACCGTGACAAACAAGGGACATATCACCCGTAAGGCAATCTATACCCTTCTCGCCGATGTATATTTGTGGCGCGCAAGCTATAAGGAAGGAAATCCCGATGTAAGTTCCTCCGACAACTCGACTTTCGAGTCAGACTATGAGAAATGTATCGAATACTGCGACTATGTGATTAATGCCATGACCAACGACTATGCCACGAGCTTGAACAAAAGCGGCAGCGTGCTTGGCGGAATAAAAGCAGAGGACATCACCTTAGGCGACCTGTTTATCCAGAACGTCACTACCAACTCCACTCTCGGCAATCTTAGCAGCTCATCGCAAAATCTCGGTGCCTACACCACAATTTTCGGTGCCGGCAACTCCCGTGAGAGCATTTTTGAGCTACAGTTCGACGGTGTCCAGAACGTAAACTCAATGGAGCTCAACTATTTCTGGAACGCGAAAGACAGCAAGGCCGGCATTATGGTATGCTCAAGCGCATTGTGCAGCGGCGTGGAGACCTCTGCCGGCACATCGTTCCCAGCCAGCCTGTTTACGAAGACCGACTACCGTCGTTGGGAAACCAGCAAACATAGCGGTGAGGATCAGACAGACTATCCATTAGCCAAATATAATTACAAATTGATTGAGCAATACAACGGAACCAGTACATACGGGATGCGCGACAACACCATCTCCACCTACACATTTACAGGCTCACTCCAAGGCACAAGCAACAATGCCAACTGGATAGTTTACCGTCTGAGCGATGTAGTGCTTATGAAAGCCGAGGCCATGGCTCAGATATACAGCGATGAGGACAGGATGAAAGAGGCTTTCTCGCTTGTACGTGAGGTGTACAAACGCTCCAACCCCTACGCCTACCAAAACGCGACTTCCGCGAACGACTCTCTGAACTTTGATAATTTCACCACCCGTGAGAGCCTGACCCAGCTGATTATGAACGAGCGTCAGCGCGAGTTCGTCGGTGAGGGCAAGCGTTGGTATGACCTTGTGAGGTATGCCCAACGTGAGGGCAGCACAGTGAATATGCTTAAATGGCTTTGTCGTAAATACACAGACAACCAGAATGCCATTAGAGCAAAACTGGCTTCCATGAAGTCCCTGTTCTCCCCCATATATACGAACGAGATGAAGAACAACAGTCTTCTTCACCAGAACGAAGTATGGAGCAAGGACGAAAGTACCTCGAGGAACTGACAATACCATGCAATATTCATTACGCATTTCTCTGACATGTTAAATTAAACAGAAAAAACAATGAAAACGAGAATAAAAATTCAGATACTGATGTTTGGCTTGCTCTTAGCCGCTGTGCTTCCGTCCCTTAACAGCTGCAAGGAGGACATCGACGAGAGCAACCTCTACACATTCACCGGCGAGATGATGATAGACCACTTAGAAAATCATCCCGACACGTTCAGCTGCTTCGTGACTCTTCTGAAGCGTGTTCACCCAAGTAAGAAATCGGAATCCACAATGTACGAGCTGTTGTCGGCCCGCGGCCATTACACCTGCTTTGCCCCCGACAACAACGCCATCACATCATACATAGACTCACTCGTGGAGATTGGGGAGGAGAGCAGCCGCGACCTGACTGAGATCAGCGACTCATTGGCTGAGTCGATTGTGTTCAACTCCATAATCGAGAACGGCAACAACCCCGCCTACGAGTCAACTGAATTCCGCGACCCGATGCCCACCAACAACATGAACGACCGTCCAATCCGCGTGACCTACGGAGTTGACGAGTCTGGCAACACGCAGATTTTCATTAATATCCAGTCAAAAATCACAGAAAAAGACATTGAGGTTGAGAATGGATATATCCACACCATCGACCATGTGATTTCTCCCTCCAACGCGACAGTTGCCGAGTTGATTATATCGACCGAGAACACACAATTCTTCGGTGAGCTGCTGAAGGTGACTGGTTGGGAATCCAAGATGACCGACTACCGCGACTACTCATACGACGAGAAAGACGAGGCCGGCATAACATACAAAGGCTCAAGCGGCAACTGGCAAGGCAAATATCCTGAGCACCGCTACCTGAAATACACCGTGTTCGTTGAGACGGACTCCGTTTTCAAGGCCAACGGCATCACCGACTTGGAGACCCTGAAGGACTATTTGAAGCAGAACGCCTACTATGACGCCAACACAAGCTACGGCGACGACTACGAGAGCGAGGACAACGCCGTGAACCAGTTTGTGGCTTACCACCTGGTACATATCGGCCTGAGCTGGAGCACCATGGTGACCTGGTCCAACGAATATGGCTTCAGCAACGGCAACTTGAACGACGGCAGCAAATTCCAAGTCAACGTATGGGAATACTGGGAGACGATGGGCAAGCACCGCCGCTCCATAAAAGTGACAGGCCTGAGGAGCAACCGCCGCCAGATTAACCGCTACTCATATTACAGGCAGACCAACTACCGTGAGATAGCCAGCCAGTGTGAGGAAGGAGTTGAGGTGTACCAAAACAACGGCCAGTATGACAACGAGTCGCTCAACGGCTATTACTTCCCTATCGGTGACATCCTCGTGTGGAGCCAACGTGTACCGAACAAGGTGCTCAACGAGCGCATGCGCTATGACATCTGCTCCCTTTTGCCAGAGATGATAAGCGCCGGCTGCCGCCTGAACCGCACAGACAGCTGGTATTTTACCCCCGACTATTTCGACAACATCCCGTCGATGTCTGACCAGACCGAATTTGAGTACCTTCCCAACACCAACGGCTCAGGCGACGCCGGCCAGTGGCTTGATTTCCAGTCGGATGAATTCAACATCCGCGGTATTTACGACTTCGTCATGAAACTGCCCCCTGTGCCTTATACCGGGACCTACGAGCTCCGCTACGGTATCAATGCCAACGACAACCGCGGAATGGCGCAGATTTATCTTGGCAAGAACCCCAACAACCTTCCCGCCATCGGAATACCTCTTGACCTGCGCATAGGCGGGGGCAATGCACTTGTAGGATGGAAGAGCGACAGTTCGTTAGGCTCAGATGACGCCATCAACGACTTTGACAAGACCATCCGTCTGAACGGTTACATGAAGGGTCCGAAATATTTCTGTCCCGGCAGCGGCATTCCCGGCCGTGACTGCCAGAACTGTCTGCGCCGTATTATTTACACAGGCCCGTTGGAAGCGGGTGAGACCTACTACGTCCGCTTCAAGTCTGTGTTGACAAGCAGTCAGACAGAGTTCTTCTACGACTATCTGGAGCTCGTCCCGAAATCCATATACAACGGAGACAGAGCTGAGGACAAATGGTAATCAACATGCAAAACACCAACAACTATGAATAAGAAGATATCAATATTAGCAGGTGTCGTTCTGTCAGCCATGGTTATCTACCCTTTGACATCATGCAAAGATGACCATTTCGACGCAGACCCGACATTGACGAGCAAATTAACGATATGGGAGAATATTTCCCAGACTCCGGAATTAAGCGAGTTCGCCTCAATTCTGAGCAGAGTGTATTTCTCTACCTCTGAGAGCAACACCACAAGCCAGACCTATTCCGACTTGTTTAACCATGACCAGACCTTTACGGTATGGGCTCCGAAAAACGGTACGTTTGATTATGAGAGTTGGAACTCGCTGCTTGAGAGCGGCGACCGCGAGTCTGTATATAAAGTTGAGACCGAGTTGATTCGCAACTGTATGACCCGCTACAGCCACGTGATGAGTGGCGGTGACGAGGAAAAGATCATCTTTTTCAACGGTAAACAAGGCCATTTCAACTGCGGCAAAGGCACGATCAACGGTGTAACTATAACCGATTCCAATATCGGCTGCTCCAATGGCGTTGTTCATATCATCGAAGGTCCTGTGCCCTATCTTCCCAACGTTTATGAATACTTGTCAAAGGATGCCAGTCTCTCAAGGCTCAACGCTTTCCTAAAAAAATATGAGAGCATTGAGTTTGTTGAAGATGCCAGCACCCAGGGTCCTACAATAGACGGCAACATCACATGGGTAGATTCAGTAACAACTTTGAGAAACACCTACTTCAACTACCTTCGCGCATACATAAACAGAGAAGACAGCTCTTACGTGATGATTATGCCGACAGACGACTGCTGGGACGCCACATACGCAAAGACGAAAAATTATTTCAACTACCGTACGAATTACAGCCAGCAGGTCATCACAGTTGATCCTCAAACTTTGGCCACCTCCACAGAGACAAAGACCACGACCTTAAGCGATGAGGAGATGGACTCAATCATAGACTTCCGTACGAGCGACGCCATAAGCCGCAACCTAGTATTCAACCACAATTGGCAATTCGGCCACGATTACGTTGACATGATGACAGAGAACCGCTGCGACTCAATCGAAAGCACCGCCGGAGTTATTTTCTATGACCCCTACAGTGCCCGTCTTTTCAACCATGTGACCCCTATAGAGCTGAGCAACGGCTATGCATTCGTGGTTGACAATTTCAACTACCGTATGGAAGACACATGGTTCGACACAAAGTTATTCACTTACGAGGCAGAGCGCTACTATGAATCATACGAATACTGCACTATCGAGCGTGTACACAAAGAAACAAATATCAAATACAGACGCTACGGCTCGGAAGACGGTGAGCAACTGGACACACTGCTAAAATACACAGCAATCAAACTGGCTCCAACCCGTACGACCGCCAACCCCACTGTCAAATTCCGCCTGCCCGACACCTATTCATGCAAATACGACATATATGCTGTAATGATATACAACTTAGATCAAATGAAGCCCTATCATCTGCGCGCATATATGTATTATCATGACAAAAAGGCTACCCAAGAAAAAGTTCAGCTGACTCCCCCCTCCGGTGTGAACGCTGACGGAAAAAACTTTGTAACAACAGGTCCCCACTATGACGAGGCTGGACTATTGCATCAAAACGACACACTTCTTCTTCAGCGCGACTTCGAGTTGCCGATATGCTATTACGGTCTTGACGATGCATATGCCACTTTGGAGATTCAGTCATATCTGACTTCTTCTCAACGCTCAAAATACACCAACGAAGTGCTAATCGACAAGATTATTTTAGTACCAAAAGAAAACAATGAAGAGTAAGCCTTTCCAAATTCTTGAATTATTATGAAGACAAAAATGATAAATCTCCAGAAACACATAATACGCTTTTCCGCCGGCATTCTGTTAATGACTGCCGTCTCACCAGTGTGTGCCCAGGAGTCTTCCACGACGGAACCTTCAAAACCAGCCCGCACAGAGAAAAGCTCCCCCGTTTACGAAATGCGTGAAGTATGCGGTCTTGTAATAGACGCCGCCACCCACAAGCCGATTGACGGTGCCCGCGTCCAGGCCTATGGTGACTCCCATTATTCCGTGTTGACCGATGTTGACGGCACCTACTGGATAAAAGTCCCTGTATTCACCAACTCGCTTTACGTGAGTGTTCCCGGCTACAACGATGTCCAGGTGTCGTTCGGCAAGGATCAGCGTGTTCCAACAGTTAAGCTATACAGCAACAAATTCAACTCTGTATATAGCCCTACCACCAAAATCACCTCATCGTCCAAAGCCGAGATAGACATGTCGAGCTCTACGACCATAGACGGCGAGATAGAGAACAGACTCGGGGGTGATATACGCTCAATCAACCGCACCGGCATGCAGGGTCAGGGTGTCGCAATGCTTATCCGTGGCTTAAACTCTCTGAATCTGAATGCTCAGCCGCTGATTGTTCTGGACGGTATGTTCTTAGACATGCAGCTTGACCGCTCATCCATCCATGATGGTTTCTTCAATAACATCCTGGCAGGCATAGACCCTGAGGACATAGAGAGCGTGGAGGTAATCAAGAACGCCACCTCCTTATATGGTGCCCGTGGTGCCAACGGCGTGATTGTGATAGACACAAAACGCGGTAAGAGCATGGCCACAAAAATCAACGTCAATATCTTCGGAGGTTTTGAGACCACCCCTGATTACACGAAGATGCTCAACGGCAACCAATACAAGAACTATGTGAGCGAGTTGATAGGAACCACTGAGTACGGAATAAAAAATCCGTCGGCTTCCACCACAATTCCGTTCCTCAACGACAATCCCAATTATTACTGGTATCCAATGTACCACAACAACACTGATTGGAGCGACGGTCTCTACCGTACAGCAGCCACTCAGAACTACAAAGTCAATGTTCAGGGAGGAGACGACGCAGCCATGTACAACCTCTCACTCGGCTACACCAAAGCCAACTCTACCGCCAAGGACAATGACTTCAGTCGTCTGAACATCCGTTTCAACACAGACATTCACCTGTTTGAACATCTTTCAACCCAACTTGATGTCTCTTACTCACGCATAAACTACGACCTTCGAGACAATGGCTGGGCAGAAAGCTATGCCTCCAGCTCTATATCATCTCCCAATGTGCTGGGTTTGATTCAAGCTCCGTTCCTCTCCCGCTACGGCTATTACACAGGAACAGACCTTCAGCTACACCAGAGCACAGTTTATGCCGGCAAGTATGTAAACGACGCAAACTACCCGTTCGGTTTTGCTTCCCGATATGGCAGCAACGCCGCCCTTGCCAATCCCTACTGGATATTAAAAAACGGAGAAGGTAACAACAAGAACAATCAGCAAGTGACCCAGTTCACTCTGAACGCCATGCCCAAATGGGATATAAACAAACACCTTACTATCACAAACCGTTTTGCTTACCAACTGAACCGCTCAAACGAGAAATACTTCCTTCCCGAAGCCGGAACTCCCGTATATAATTTGGAAGGAATGGGCGATATCACTTCCGTTGTGAGAAGTTTCTTCGGTAAGGAGACCAGCGTGTTCAACGACTTCCGTATAAACTGGCATAACAAATACGGCGCTCATGCCATCAATGCCATCGGCGGTTTCCGCTTCACAAACAACTCATATACCGACAACATGGTTACAGGCTACAATGCAGGCGACGACAAACTGCCCGACCTCAGGAACTCCCTCCAATTCAGAAGCGAGAAAAGCAACAACGACGCTTGGCGCAACCTGGCCTATTATGTTAACGCCGATTACAACTACAAGAACACATATTTCGTGAATGCAACCTTGAGCGCTGAAGCCTCATCAAGATTCGGCCATGAGACCAGCGAAGGCATCAAACTGTTCGGCGTGAAATGGGGAATCTTCCCAAGCATTCAATTAGGCTGGGTTATCACAAACGAGCCATGGATGCAGAAACTGAAAGGTGTGAACTATCTCAAACTTACAGTTGGCTACGACGAGAGCGGCAACGACGCCATCCCCTACTCCGCAGCACGCACATATTTCAAGAGTGCGGAGTTCCTGATGACCGCAACCGCCTTGAAGCTTGAAAACATTGAGAACCCCAGCATCCAGTGGGAAACCACCCGTAGATTCAACGCAGGGCTGAACGGCTCGTTCGCCCACAACCGCATCCAGGCTGGAGTTGAATTCTATATCTCCCGCACAAGCAACCTTCTCACACTCAAAGAGAACAACTTCATGACTGGTCTCGGCAGCTACTGGACCAATGACGGCAAGCTTCAGAACATGGGAGCAGACATTCATGTTAACGCCATCATCGTAAACACCAAAGATTTCAGATGGGAACTGGGCGCCTCACTCGGTCACTATAAGAACGAAATCAAGTCACTCCCTTCAGGCGACTACCCCACCAAGGTTTACGGAGCAGAGATTCAGACCGCAGTGGGTCAGGCAGCCGGAGTATTCTACGGATATAAGACCGAGGGCGTGTTTTCCACCACAGATGACGCTGAAGCAGCTGACCTGAAATATCCCACCGGCATCAAAGCCAATCCATATAAGTCATTCCGCGCCGGCGACGTTCACTTTGTAGATACAGACGGCAACCACATCATCAATGACGCCGACAAGACTGTGATTGGCGATCCGAACCCTGACATATACGGAAACATCTTCACCACATTCGGCTACAAACGCTTCACGCTGGCATTCACATTCAAATATTCTCTTGGAAACGACATATACAACTACCAGCGCAGCCGTTTAGAGTCGTTGAACGGTTTCTATAACCAGACCTACGCCGCTGTGAACCGCTGGACGAACGAAGGTGACGTGACCAACATGCCTCGTGTATGCTCCACCACAAGTGACTTCTGGGTAGATAACGAGCGTTTTTCTGACCGCTGGATTGAGGACGGCAGCTACCTGAAACTCAAAAAGGTGCGCCTGAGCTACGATTGGCCTCTGAACCTCTCTTGGATTCAGGGACTGACCATCTGGGCCGAAGCCAACAACCTGTTCACTCTGAGCAAATACACGGGAAGCGACCCTGAATTCTCTTGCGGCAACGGTATTCTCTATCAAGGCATAGACGCCGGTCTTCTGCCATCCAGCCGCAGTTTCAACTTTGGAGTGAAGATAAACCTGTAAAAATGTACTCTTTATAAAACACATACTATTATGAGACTAAAAAACATATTCATAGCTATTGGTATTCTGACGGCGTCACTGACCTTCACCACCTCGTGTGAGGACATGCTGACCGTTGACACAGGCGACAAGAGCTACACCAATGCCAACGACACCTTGTATTCCTATCTTGGCATCATGAAATGTGTGCAGGATGTAGCCGAGCGTCAGGTAATCCTGAACGAAGTTCGCGGCGACCTTATGACGAGTACGGAATATGTGACCGACACCCTCCACGCCATAGCCAACTTTGACGACCCTGAGGACGGCAGCTGCTCTATGTTGGACATCAGCGACTACTATGCCATCATCAACAACTGCAACCTCTACATTGCAAATGCCGACACAAGCAAGGTGAAGAGCAACATCAAATACATGCTCCCCGAGTATGCTCAGGTTCAGGCAATCCGCGCCTGGACATACCTCCAGCTTGTAAACATCTATGGCGAGGTTCCGTTCATTGTTGAGCCCATCGACAATCTTGATGTAGTAAAGAACTTCAACTATTCAGGAAATCAGGTAAATAAAGACAATCTGATTGATAAATTCCTGGAATTGGGAATCACCCGATATGTTGACACTGACTATCCTATTTACAACCAATACAACAACGGCGCTGTAAAAATCTCAGCACGACTCCTGTTCATACCGGTAAGGCTTGTTATTGGCGACATGTACCTGCTTCGCGGAGCGAGCCAGTCTGACTTTCAGTCAGCCGCACAGTATTACTTTGACTATCTCAGGGACACAAAATCCACTGTGCCCAGCCAGTACTGCTCAGCAAACCAGCTTATGGGCGAATATATGTACTCGTCCTATTCTTGGGGACAGTTCGCCAGCTCATACACCTACTCTTCAAGCGGCGAGATTATCAGCCTTATCCCCTCTTCAGCCAATGCCCAGTTCGGTACCATGCTGACCCGCGTGGCCGACATCTTCGGATACACCCCGACATCCAGCCAGTCCACCGAGACGAGCACTGACGACGACGGCAACGAGGAGGTCAACTCATCAGGCTCCATAACCGTAAGCCGCAACTACAAGGCTCAGATTGTTCCGTCGAACAGCTACACAGCCCTTAACAAAGCCCAGACATTTGTGTCGTGGAATAATCAAGGCACCGTACGCACCTACTATGATGAGGCCGGTGACGCCCGCTACAAATTCTCAACAGAGGATTTCACCCGGGAAGGCGAGACATACACGCTCTCGTCGAAGGCTGCAAGAAACTCTGCTTTCTACTACAGCGTTCCAATCTACCGCAAGACGCTGGTATGGCTTCGCTTAGCCGAGGCCATCAACCGCGCCGGATATCCCCATATTGCGTTTGCAATCTTGAAGGACGGCCTGAACAGCGACAACTGGCCCGAGACGACTACAGTTGAAGTACAAGAATACCAGACCGACGAGGAAGGTAACCCCGTTCTCGACGAAGACGGCAACATTGTCTATGTCACCGATGAAGATGGAAACATAGTAACCCACACCGAAGAGGTTACGCGTTACGACAACTATGGCGCCATGAACTATGTTCCCCAAAGTGAATTTGAAAACTTCTTCCTCGATTTCAGCGATCAGATGTGGCTTACGAACTACGGCATCCATGCCCGTGGCTGCGGCTTTGGTCCGATTATTGAGTCCAACACAACTAACGGACGCTCTATCAAGACCAATATAACCGGCGACTTCGATGACGAGTATTACAACTGGGCTCCTATTATGACCGCTCAAGGAGTTGATCCGGAAAGCGGCAGCACCGACGACTTCATCAACGCCATTGAGAATGTGATTTGCGACGAGCTTGCCTTAGAGCTTGCGTTTGAGGGATATCGCTACAGCGACTTGGTTCGTATGGCCAACCACAAGAACGCCAGCGGCTACGACGGCACAGAATGGCTTGCCTCAAAAATCGCCAGCCGCAATGCCCGCGAGGCATCTAAGGACGGTACGATATCAGAGATTCCACGCGACGAGGAACTATACTCAAAGCTTAAGAATCCGAACACCTGGTATCTGAGCAAGCCGAATTGGTCTGCGAAGTGAAAAGGAGGCGATACCATCGCCTCAAACAAAAGAAGAGCAAAACAAGGATTAAAAGAACAAGAAAGAAGAGCAAAACAAGGATTAAGAAACAAGAAAGAAGAACAAAACAAGGATTAAAAAACAAGAAAAGAAGAGCAAAACAAGGAT
>JAZUMZ010000099.1:0-8011 GCA_045603885.1 Bacteroidaceae bacterium
GTACTTTTGTAGTAATATTTATTAACTTTTGTAGTAATAATTTAAAATTTTTGTTTATGAAAAATAAAATAATATATTTTCATGGTTTTGGTTCATCTGGAGCGAGTGGAACAGTTGAGACATTGAGAAATCTTTTACCAAATGTCGATGTTATAGCTCCAGATATTCCTGTTGATCCGATTGAAGCATTGCCATTTCTAATAGAATTATGTAACACAGAAAAACCGGATGTCATTGTAGGAACCAGTATGGGAGGATTATACGCACATCAGATGAAAGGATTTAAACGTATTTGTGTGAATCCAGCATTAAACATGTCAAAACTCAGCAAGGTGCTGAGAACTGGAACACATCTTTTTTTTAACAGGCGTAAAGACAACTCTAAGGAGTTTCGCATAACCCGTGAAATTATCCAGCATTATGACATGATGGAGCGAAATCAGTTTAAGAATCTAACAGATGATGATCGCCTGAAGTGTTGGGGATTATTTGGAATACATGACACACAAGTAAACACCTATGACCTTTTCCACAAACATTATCCAAATGTAATGAAATTCAATGGAGAGCATCGTTTAAACTCAAAAGTTATAAAATCTGTTTTGTTACCTTTGATCAATCAGCTTTTACAAGATATTTAACAAATCAGTAATTTTCTCGTAGTTTCATCATTCCCATTTCATAGTTTGTGCAGGACCTTTGATACTCATAAGAAACGAAGAGCCAAAAATAACCATTGATGATATTATAAGTACACCCACATTAATCAAAAAGACATACAACCAGTTAATTTCAATTGGTACGGTATCAATGTAATAGGTTGAAGGGTCTAAATGAATTAATGTGCAATATTTTTGAATGAAGCATAATCCTATACCGATAAGATCACCAATTAATATGCCTGTGCCAACAATCATGACAGCAAAATTTGAGAAAATCTTCCTTATAGTCATGTTGGTCGCACCAAGCGCTTTTAGAATACCTATCATTTGAACCCTGTCAAGCATAACGATAAGAAGTCCTGCTATAACAGTAATCCCCCCTATGGCGAGCATAAGCACCAATATCATGACAACATTCATATCAAGTACATCAAGCCAAGCGAAAACATGTGGAGAGAGCTGCTGAATACTATAAACACCCCTTTCGTAACCACGTCTGTCAATACGCACTTCCTCATTTGAGGCAAAGCAGACGGACAAATAATCCATTGTGTTTTCGATTGAGCTAAATTCATCAACTGTTATTTCAAGTCCTGTTGACTGGTCTTTATCCCAATTGTTTAATTTTCTCACGGTATATATGTCGGTAAAACATGTAATGCGGTCAAATTCCTCGAGGTGTGTTTGATAAATTGCTGAAACTTCAAATTTGCGAGCTCGTATGTTCTGATTCTTTTCATTTATGAAATAAACATACACATGACTTCCCACATTCAGCCCCATCTCATTTGCCACAGGTGCAGAAATCACAATTTTATTAGATGATTTCGTTGATGAAAAAGATGGAACATTTCCTTTCAATACATACTTTTTTATAAAGGAAAAATCATAGTCTTCACCAACCCCTTTTATATGTATAGCCAGGAAATCATCTTCTGTCTTTATCAAACCGGGGATAGCGGCGTATTGTTGTGTGTGTGTGACACCAGGTGATTGTTTAATATAATTATCAAGCAAACTATCTGTAGTAACTGGCAACAGGATCTTGTTCTCATCGACAGTGTGACTTCTAACCTGAAAATGTGAGCCGAACCCAACAACTTTTTCTCTTATCTCTCGCTTGAAACCAAATACAACCGCAACACTCAGAATCATGACAATAATTCCAACCGATATGCCAGCTGTGGCTATAATAACAGCAGGCCGAGAAAAAGAATCTTCCCCAGCCTTGCTGTTATATATTCGTTTAGCAACAAAGAGATTAAATCCCATTATCTTTTAAAAACATCATAATACTTAGTCAACACGCCCTGGATAAATTTCAAGAGCTTTCTGTAACAAGAATAATGCTCTCTCAAGGTCGTTCTTCTTGAGAATGTATGCTATTCTCACTTCGTTTTTTCCTGCACCCGGGGTTGTATAGAAACCACTTGCCGGAGCCATCATTATGGTTTCACCTTCATATCGGAAATCTGTTAGAAGCCATGCACAAAAACGTTCACAGTCGTCAACTGGAAGCTTTGCTACAGTATAGAAAGCGCCCATAGGAATAGGAGAGTAAACACCTGGAATACGGTTGAGTCCATCAATCAAACACTTTCTACGCTCTACATATTCATCATATATTGCCCTATTGTATTCCTCGGGTGCATCCAAAGAGGCTTCCGCAGCTATCTGTCCGATTAATGGCGGTGAGAGGCGTGCCTGGCAGAACTTCATGACAGCCTTTCTCACTTCAGCGTTTTTAGTAATCAGAGCACCAATTCTTATACCACATTCCGAGTATCTTTTAGAGACAGAGTCTATCAGCACGACATTGTCTTCAATACCCTCCAAATGACATGCAGAGATATATGGTGACCCTGTATAAATAAATTCACGGTAAACCTCATCCGAAAAAAGGTAAAGATCATATTTCTTCACAAGGTCACGAATTTGGTTCATTTCCCTTCTTGTGTACAGGTAACCAGTTGGGTTGTTGGGATTACAAATAAGAATAGCCCTGGTTCTGGAATTGATAAGCTCTTCGAACTTTTCTACTTTTGGCAAAGAAAAACCCTCGTCAATTGTTGTGGAAACAGTACGGATTATTGCTCCTGCTGATATAGCGAACGCCATATAGTTGGCATATGCCGGCTCCGGTACAATGATCTCATCACCAGGATTCAGACAAGATAAGAAAGCAAACAAAACTGCCTCAGATCCGCCGGTTGTTATAATAATATCATCAGGAGTAAGATTGATGTTGAATTTTGCATAATATCCAACAAGTTTTTCCCTGTAGCTGAGATATCCCTGACTTGGACTATACTCCAAGACTTTACGGTCAATATTTTTGATTGCGTCAATTGCTACTTGAGGTGTTGGCAAATCGGGCTGTCCTATATTAAGATGATAAACTTTTACGCCCTCACTTTTGGCTGCATATGCAAGCGGAGCCAATTTCCTAATTGGTGAACTGGGCATTTCATTTCCGCGTATGGATATTCCTGGCATAATTATTAGATTTGAAATATACATGCTTATTTCTTTGCAAAGTTACGATTTTTTGTATTAATAGACAAAATTAAGTTTGTATAATTAGTTTTTTTCCAACATTTACATTAATTTTGCAGAAAAATACTATATTATTTAAGAAAATGAAAATTGGTATAATTCAGATTAAATGTGTTAATGACATAAGTGTCAACATTTCAAAGATATGCGATAAAATTCGTATAGCGGCAAATTCAGGCGCAGAATTAATTGTCCTCCAAGAATTACACAATTCCATATACTTTTGCCAGACAGAAGACACTCAAAATTTTAATATAGCCGAACCTATTCCAGGACCGTCCTCTATCATGTACGGCAATCTTGCAAAAGAATTAGGAATTGTGCTTGTTACTTCTCTCTTTGAAAAACGCGCAAAGGGATTATACCACAACACTGCGGTAGTATTTGAGAAAAACGGAACCATTGCTGGAACATATAGGAAGATGCATATACCCGACGACCCCGCTTATTATGAGAAATTTTATTTTACTCCAGGTGATTTGGGATTTGTTCCGATTCCAACATCTGTTGGTATTCTTGGAGTTCAAATTTGTTGGGACCAGTGGTATCCCGAAGGCGCACGTCTTATGGCTCTCAAAGGTGCAGATATCCTTATTTACCCTACGGCTATAGGCTATGAAAGCAGCGACTCCCAAGATGAGAAACAACGTCAGATAGAAGCCTGGAAAACAATTCAACGCGGTCATGCTGTTGCAAATGGCCTTTATGTAGTCGCTGTTAACCGTACTGGACACGAGGCTGACCCTTCAGGACAAACAGGCGGTATTCAATTTTGGGGAAATTCTTTCGTTGCCGGGCCACAAGGAGAGATTATTTACCAGTCACCGGAAGAAAAAGAAGATGTTGCAGTCGTTGATATTGATTTAGAACGCACTGAGCAAGTTAGAAGGTGGTGGCCATTCCTTCGTGACAGGAGAATAGAAGAATTTGGAGATTTGGCAAAACGTTTTCTATAGACAATTTTGAAAACATATGAATATTAGTACCACTGTATAGAGCTTGAGTATGAACTTTTTTTATCATATTTCAACGCGTCTGTCAGTGTGCTGGCATTTGCTCTCATAGTCACGTGATAGGAAGTAAAGGGTCCAAAAACAAATCCTGCAGAGATATTGAAACAATGCATGTCTCTTGAGACATTTACTGTTGTCATAGATAGTTCGTTGTTGGTAAAATCCCATCCGGATGAGAAATTAACAACCCAATTTGATGACAGTTTGACATTTCCAGAGAAGTTGAGGTTATGAACAAACTTAAATGGATATCTCATATTCTTAACGTTAATATTACGAGAACGGTCTTCCGACATGGTTATTCCATAAGAGACTGAGAATGACCATGGAATGCTGAACTTCATATATCCATCCTCATCTAAGCCATCAGCCCCCCCCCTATCCTTTTTACTATTAGGATTATTCCCATTTTCATCTTGACCATTCAATTCCTCTCCATTTTCTATGTCTTTATCATCTCTCACGTCATTATTATCCTCATCATCTTCACCATAAAAAAGTTTTCGGAATGCTTTGGTCCATTTTTTCCATGTTTGATTATTAAAGGTGTAAGACAGATTCTTTGACATACCTTGAAAACGACCAAACCGTCCATAAGACCATTCTGTCCTGTTGCCAACAATAACATTTCCGTTGCTGTCAAATTCATAAGCATAAGTAGCCCATGTTGTATTTAGATTGAGTGAGAATTTCCCCCATTTAAGTCTCAATCTTGTGGAAAGGTTACTCCACGGTTGAGTCTTTGCAGCCATATTATATGACAGACTGGCCCCAAGCTCGTCTATAATACTAACCTTTTTCACACCAGTGGAATCTTTATCGCTGTTAATTTTCATTTCCAGGTTATTACCTAAATCAAAGGAAACTGAACCTGTTTTTCCCCTACCAGGCACACCATAAATAGCTCCGGCATAAGGTGAATACTCCACAAGCGAGACATTTCCTTCAGCATCGGTCTTTGTATATGTTTTGTAAAATCCAAATCTTGACGCACTGAAATCAGGTGCGTAACTAAAAGACACAGAAGGAGTTATTACATGCCTGACCATACGTATTTTCTTACCGAAAACCTTTGGATTAGGTTCATAGAACATATACATTTTTGTATTAGCAGATAAACTAAGGTTATAATTGTATACCCGATTAAAACCATAGATAGTATCCTTAATAATCGTCTGTTCGTCTGCGTTCCAGCTCTGGTTGACTTTCCTGGAATACCATCGTTCTGTATAGTTGAATGATGGTACAATATTAATGTTTTTGAAAAGCGTGAAAGATGCAGATATAGGTATATTATGTCTCATACCATTATTCCAATCCTTAATCAGGCTACTGTGCATCAACTGATCTTCTTTTGTACTTATACTGTTAGACAGAGTACCTGAATAACTCATGGATATCTTTTCATACCACCTTTGCTTACCTACCATCACTTTTCTTTTAAATGGATAAAATTTAGAAAGGCTTATGCTCATATTGGGCAATGTCAGCGCAATGGTGGAGTCACGCATATTTTGCGCAATGTTAAAGCTAGACGATATACTTAAGCCGATTTTAGGAAAAGATCGTGAATAACTGACAGATGAAGTCCTCGTACTTTGTGAATATGAAGTCGGATTATACAGACTGGTCAGATTGTTTTTTTCATAACTTTGGGTTGCGAAGTTGACACTTGCGGAGAATGAGCTATTGGGGCTCATCTTTGAATCTTGTGTATGACTCCATTGTATTTTGAAGTTCTTCACCGCTGAATAGTCTGGTAAGTTTTTTTCACCGGT
This sequence comes from Bacteroidaceae bacterium, assembly GCA_045603885.1. Classification (GTDB taxonomy): domain Bacteria; phylum Bacteroidota; class Bacteroidia; order Bacteroidales; family Bacteroidaceae; genus UBA3839. The sequence continues at coordinate 6,010 of JAZUMZ010000099.1, forward strand.
TTTTGTCACCTGATAATTAAAATAGAAATTTCCAGAATATTTATATCTCTTCTTATACGTTGTCTGGGCACCTAATCCCCATGAGCCTTTTGTAAAAATCTCACCAGTAATCTTCAAGTCCCAAAAATCATTGACAGCAAAATAATAACCTCCGTCACGAAGATAAAACCCACGTGTATTTTCATCACCATAGCTTGGCATTATGAAACCTGAGCTATATTTACTTGTAAAAGGAAAATATGCAAAAGGAATAGCCAAAGGAAGTGGGACATCCTCCACAACGAGCCATGCCGGCCCTGAAAAAACATCTTTGCCTGGATGGACTTTTGCCCTGCTTAGCGCAATATAAAAATGAGGATGTTCTTCGTCACAAGTCGTATATCGTCCATGTCTGAGATACAATTCGTTGTTTGCCCCACGTTTTGACTCCTCACTATATAAGAAACCCTCTTGTTGTTCTGTTGTCACATTGGTTATAAACCCCTTACGTGTATCGAAGTTATAGCTCATAGTCTCCGACTTATACTCATCGTTGCCTTGTTTGAATATAGGTTTTCCATATAGATTTCCAAGGCTGTCGAGTGCTCCAACGGCATGAACAAGTGAACTGTCCATATTCATAGTAATATTCTCGGACTGAAGTGTAATATTCTGATATTCCACTTTTGCATTACCATATAGAAATGCATTTTTTTTGTCCATATAGAAAACAATTGAGTCTTTAGCCTCGTATGCGACAGGATCTTCAAGAGCGCTTTTCCTTGATTTTTGTATCGAGTCCTCAGCTTGAGCTATTGAGTCATTCCATTGAACAGGCCCGTTTTTCCCTATAGCTATAGAATCTGCCTTTAAAACAGTTCGTGATGATGAATTTGAGTGGTTGCCGTCAACAATTGTATCAGCAGTATTGGTTGAAAAAAGGGATGTGCTTATGCAACCACGAACACTTCTTTCATTAATCGTAGCATATGAATCATATACTACCGAAAACAGTAGTATAAAAACAGTCAAATATGTCTTTATGTTGATTCTCAATTCTTTTATTTCAAATTCTCTGCAAAATTACTCATTATTATGTTTACATCAAAAACTTAAAAGTTCAAATGAACATATTTTTGGAAATTTAACCTTAAATTTAAGTAAAGACATTAATTCTAATGTTCTGAAATGCAAGAGAGTTGCAGTTTTTTAAAATCTCCATTAAACATGTCTATATCAACATAGCCATTAATTCCATCCACATGTCCCGCATCCGTATGTTGCCAAAAAGCCCAGTCTCCATCATATTTTAGAGTATCTACATAATAGTGGGCTATCCAATAAGGATATTTGTCAAAAACAGGATTATCTAAATATTTTGTCTTAAACCTATATGATGCGTAAATAATAGGTTTTATTCGGTAATGATTTTCAACAATGGTCAGCCAGTTTATTATTTGTTCTAACGTTTCCTGCTCATTATCAGCCATCTCCATGTCCACCTCAATATCTAAGACCGGAGGTAAATCTCCTTTTTTAAGCTTTACGGTCTTGCAAAAATGTCTTGCTTGTTCATATCCTGAGCTCAGTGTAGAAAAAAAATGATATGCTCCTCTTATAATTTTGTGTTTTCGGGCATTCTCAAAGTTTGTTGTAAATTTTTCATCCACATCCTGTTTTCCTTCAGTAGCTTTAACAAACACAAAACTAATTTGTTGGCCTTGAATCTTATAATTCGATATTTTATCCCAATCAACATGTTGTTGATAGTGTGAAATATCAATACCCCTGATACCTCCCTCGGGATATTTTGCTTCTCCATAAAGTGCTTTCCACCTATATGAATATGGCTGGACAAAATTGACATAAAACAGATAACAATATACGGCAATAATAATTACCAAAAAAGTCCATATGATACTTTTTGGTATTTTTCCCAATGGTCTTAAGAACTTGTTATCTGTATCCATAATATTTACTATAGCGTATAGCACATTTTGTTTTACAACTAATTGTGCTATAC
>JAZUMZ010000100.1:0-8371 GCA_045603885.1 Bacteroidaceae bacterium
TAGTATTACTAACAGAATACACTGTTTTGTCTTGTCTGATGTTTTATAGCGATAGCGTGTTTTTTCTTTTGTTCTGGTTGTTTCCAGTATGGATGATGATATGACTGAATGCTTTTCCTTGTAAGGCAAGCTCACAGATAAAAGCATTCAGGCATATCATCAGAGACGCAGTCTCAACCAGAACAAAAGAGTTTTTCAGGTTTTTGTGGTTTTATTTAGTGACACAGGGGTTTGTGGGTGTGCCAAAAAATTTTAATTTCGCTGATTTTTGAACAGAAGATCCACTCATGATGGAAGTGATAGTCGCCCTTGTCGGGCTCATCTATCACGATGTTGGCAGTATCGGACTGGAACTTGATGTTGCGGGTGCTGTCAAGTTCTATGTTCTTCATCACATTGGGAAAGGTGTAAAAATATTTTTATTCCGAATGTATTTTACAAGTCTGATTTGCAGGATGAATCTTGTGAGTAAGGGCATAACCTCAATATAGAAGAATAAAGGGCATAACAGTTTTATAAGATGTCAATGTCATTGTATTTTGACATTGTCGAAATAAGGTGTGCTTATACATTCTTTCCGCATAGGAGCCATTAGTCCCGCCATGCCTTTTGGATAGCGGTCGGATTTTGCTTGTACCACCTGTACACCATCAACGAAACCGGTAATTAGATCATCTTTAAAACGCAATTTCAGGTTATGCCACCGGCAAGGAGCCATATTCTCCACCTTTGTGCTGTCAAGCACATACTCACCGCCAATTTCCACATCCTTTCTGGCGAGGATGGCGGCCTGTTGCTCAGCATCGCCTATCAGTTCCTTCTGGTCAAGCTTGCCACGTGTTATGACCAGAAAGCAACGTCCTTGGTCGTCGAATTTCAGATAATAGCCTTTTGTCCACACTCCATAACCAGAGCCTACGTCACAGACACGACCCATCACAGCCGCCTCGTCGTGAGGGTTCAACCACACGTCAGCACTGACCTCATAGTCCCTCCACTCGGAGTCACCCAGAATGGTGTAGTGATGCCACTCCGGCGCCCAGCTCAATGTGTGCTCGCCTACGACCTGCCTCAAACATTTTCCCTGATGGTCTGGACGCTCAGTCAGTTCGAAGACGCCCATAATGTCAGCGGTGAAACGCGGCAGGTAGCCCACCTTCTCAGGCTGAGTGTATTGATCGAAATCCTCTTCGTATGGGAACGGAAAAGGGTGTGAGTCTGGAATATCAGAGAACATACCTTTCTGTTGGCCAGAAGTGGTGGAGAGTGAATAAACAGAATTTGGCTCAAGAGCAATCTCAATTTTACCTTTTCTCGGTTTTAAGTCTTCAAGGCGGACAAACTGGTCTGCCTCGTCACTACGCCACGTACACAACGGTTTCCGGCTAAGTCCCTTACCTATCTCTACAAGTAATGTCTGAGGGGTTTTCGCTCCTTTAGTCTCAATAATAATGCTGTAATCACCTGTCACAGGGTTCTTCAATGTCACCATTGTGCCTCCCTCGTCTAGTTCGGTACAGCCGTCGTCAACATATTGCCATCCCACCTCTGTGAACTGTCCGTAGTGGGCATATCCCCAAAGCGACTCACGCACCTCGTAATGTCCGCTCCATGGTTCCCAAGCCAGCAGCATTGGAGGATCCAGACTGTAGGGCTCCATTGGATACACTCCTGCTATGTCATACCAGTTGACCACCTTCGTGGCACCGCTGACTATATAGTTCTCGTTAAAGCACTTCACGATGCTGATAAGACAGTCGAACCCTTTACGATAGACGTGGTCCTCAGAATTCCAGATGGGCTTTCCCAACGACTCTATAATCTCACGCTGCTCTTTTGTCAAGGGTATCTCGCTAAAAGTGTGGGCACTTACAATGTCGATTGACGCAGCCAACACCGAGTCTTTTTGCATTTCACTCAGAAAATCCATCTTCCTTTTGCCCCAGTTGTCGAAAGCATGCAAACGTACATTTTGGAATCCGTTTTCATTCATTGTACGCCTCAACGCCTTGGCAAATCCACAGTCGCTGCCCTTCTCATTGTGACATCCGATGGCATCAAGTTCCAAACCATATACGTGTCGCAGTCCTTTGAGCCATGCCACATAATAGTCGGCCATATCCTGCGACCAGTAGCTGCGCACCCATGCCGGAGCACTCCAAGCTGTGGCATCGAGCGAGAGGTGAGGGTTGCGCTGCTTGGCCTCACGCATCACCCACCACATATACCCTCTTTGGAAATTGCTGTCTCCACGATAGTGGCTGTGCGAAGGCATGGAACCTTGAGTGGAGTTTCCGTCACCAGGAATCTCCACGAGCAATGTGCTTACCGAAGCTCCGAACTTGGGTTTATATACCATATCCAGTATTTCCGAGCGTTGCTTTTCTGGATAGTCCTTCAACAACACCGATGTTGCTCCGCCACCATTGACAATGCCGATACCGTCGAATTGTTTGCCTGTGGATTCTCCGTCAATCTTTACTGTCTGATTCTGCGCAAAGATGATGCCACAGCCCGTCAGAAGCATTGTCGCGGCTGTCAAAAAAAAATTCTTCTTCATGATTAATCGTGGATTGTCTTGTCACTCTGTCTCAATAGTTCAAGTCTCAATGTGAGACATGTCCTTTTATATATCAACCTGATTCTAATGCAATTATTGTGTTTGCTAAGTTAAAAAAACAAAGCAAATTTGCGACTCAGAAGAATTAGCGTTTAACTGGAGTGCTTGTTTATAAACAGTGTTCCATAAATGACAATGCACCCATTTCTGAGTGCATTTTGGGATATTTGTGCTAACATCTGTATATCATCTTCTTTTATTTCCCTGTTCTCGCCTGCACAACGTTAACCACATAATCGCCCAATTTCTCGCACTCTCTGATGATGTCATTGAAAACAGTTCCTGTAGCATAATCGTATTCGCGCTCATTGACGGCGCGGATTGTGTCGTTTCCATATTTTGTTAAATTAGTTACTTTGCGAGTGCTAAGGTTCTGCTATTTGGAAATGGTACAAAGCAAATCCTGTTACAATAAGGTTACGTAACAGAAATGTAACAATTTCAAAGGAAATACAACTCCCAACATGGAATTAACAAACAACGGTAACCTCATGGTTTGTATGGGTTACCGTTGTTTTTATAATTGAGCGGTAAACGAGGCTCGAACTCGCGACCCTCAGCTTGGGAAGCTGATGCTCTACCAACTGAGCTATTACCGCAAAACGAATGGGATAAATAAATATCCCTTAAAATCAATGCAAATTTATAAAGAATTTCGGAAATACGAAAGAATATTGCTGATTTTTTTGTAAATTTGAAGAAATTTTGAGCACAAGCAATAATAACAATCACCAGAAAGATGGTACTCACCCACTTATCCATAATCAACTACAAGAACATAAGCAACGCCGACCTGAGTTTCTGCGACGGCATCAACTGCCTGCTGGGCAGCAACGGAGAGGGGAAGACCAACGTGCTCGACTCCATATACTTCCTGTCGTTCACCAAGAGCGCCACCAACACTGTGGACTCTCTGAACATACGCCACGGTGAAGAGATGATGATGGTGAAGGGTGAGTATGACCTCGAAGGTGTGTGTGAGACCGTGAGTTGCGGGATGAAACTCCATCAGAAGAAGCAGTTCAGGCGCGGCGACAAAGCTTATAAGCGGATGTCGGAGCATATCGGCCTGCTGCCGCTGATTTTGGTTTCTCCCAACGACCAGGAGCTGGTGCTCGGCGGCAGTGAGCACCGCCGTCGTTTTCTCGACTCTGTGATTTCTCAATTCAATCCGTCCTACCTGTCGCTTCTCCAGCGTTACAACAAGGCTTTGCAACAGCGTAACTCACTGCTTAAGCTAGACGAGGATATGTCAACAGAGCTTATGGAGGCCTACGAGGAGATAATGGGGAACACAGGCGAGCAGATATACGCAATGCGCAAGGAGTTTATCGACGAGCTCATCCCTGTTTTCCAGGTATATTACGACAAGCTGTCGTCATCCAAAGAAAAGATTGGCATTTCATATATCAGCCATTGCTCACGCGGATCTCTGCTGGATGTAATCCGCCGTGACAGAGCCAAGGACTTTGCCGTGGGTTATTCGCTCCACGGAATCCACAAGGACGACATAGAGATGACACTCAACGGCTATCCAATCAAGAAAGAGGGTTCACAGGGTCAGACCAAAAGCTACCTGATCAGCCTGAAGCTGGCACAGTTCTCTTTTCTCAAACGTACCGGCAGCCACACAAAACCACTCCTGCTGCTCGACGACATCTTCGACAAACTTGACAGCGAGCGGGTGGGCAACATCGTGGAGCTGGTATCTACAGAAGACTTTGGACAGATATTCATAACCGATACAAACCGTGAGAACCTGGACTTGATTCTCAGCCGCCGCACCGGCGCCTACAAAATATTCCAAGTGAAAGGAGGGGTTATCAGCTGATGAAACGTAAGAACGCCATGTCCATAGGCACACTGGTGCAGCAGTACCTGCGAGAGGAGGGTCTTGAGACCCCGCTTAACCAGCATAGGCTAGTTGACTCATGGGGAGAAGTGATGGGAGCCGGCATCATGCACTACACCGGCGACCTTTTCATAAAGAACCAGACGCTGTGGGTTCAGCTCCGCTCTTCCGTTCTACGCCAAGAGTTGTCATACGGAACCAAGCAGATAGTGAAACGCCTTAACGAGCACGTAGGTGCCCAGGTCATCACCGACATCAAGTTTTTCTGAAGGCGCAAATTACTCTTTTGGATGTTTTTGAGATGACGGGATGCCGTCATCTCGAAACTTTTGAATTAATTATATTTCCTCGACAGACACGATTCCGTGGGTGACGGCATAGATTGTGAGGGCTGAGACAGAACGGAGGTTGAGTTTGTCACAGATATTTTTTCTGTGTGTCACTACAGTTGGAAGTGAAATACACAATATATCGGCGATTTCCTTATTCATCTTTCCTTTTGCCACAAGAGCAAGCACCTCAACCTCTCTCGGGCTGATTTCGGGTTGGGCTGTCTCTTCTCTTACCGTTTCAAATGACGCATGATAGTGGTGGGGATGGCCCGCGCCATGAAGCCGCAGAAGAGATTTGATAAGAGTTCGCTGGTCAAGGCTTGTGTCTATAACATGAAAATGGCTCAAAATCGCATTGTTCTGCGGTTTTGACGTAAGCACAAAGGTCTGTCGCTCATGTCGGGCAAAGAACTCGGCATCGCTTATAATCATGTCGGGCGATACAAAAAAATGGAAAAATGGAGTTATTTCGTGTTCATCGTGGAAATTTCTGATGTCGTTGAACACGGACACGTCGGCCACAGGAATGATGTCGTCAATAATCGACTTCAGTCCTGTGGCCTCCAGTGTGTTTTGTGTTATAATCGCAAGTCTTGGAATCATCAATCGTCGGTATCGGGCTCGTTATCTTCTATATAGTCAAGTTGTTTGCCAGTGAGTTGTGCCATGATCTTAGCCTCAATCTCCTCTGCCAGCTCAGGGTTGTCCTCCATCAGCTGCTTGCTGGCGTCGCGTCCTTGTGCCAACTTTTGATCTTGGTAAGAATACCAGCTGCCCGACTTCTTAACGATACCGAGCTGGGTACCGAGATCTATCAGCTCCCCACTCTTGGAAATTCCTGTTCCGAACATGATATCGAACTCAGCTTTACGGAATGGCGGCGCCACCTTGTTCTCCACGACCTTCACCTTGGTCTGGTTACCCTTAACCTCATCACCATCCTTGATGCTGGTACCACGACGTATGTCTATTCGTACAGACGCATAGAATTTCAGCGCGTTTCCACCAGTGGTGGTCTCCGGGTTGCCGAACATAACACCGATTTTCTCACGGAGCTGGTTGATGAATATGCATGTCGTGTTGGTCTTGCTGATGTTGGATGTCAATTTTCTGAGAGCCTGACTCATAAGACGCGCATGGAGTCCCACTTTGTTCTCTCCCATGTCACCCTCTATCTCAGCCTTTGGCGTGAGCGCTGCCACAGAGTCCACTACGATGATATCTACAGCTGACGAGCGTATGAGCTGGTCAGCAATCTCGAGCGCCTGCTCACCGTTGTCGGGCTGGGAAATCCAGAGGTTGTCCATATCCACTCCCAACTTTTGTGCATAGAAGCGGTCGAACGCATGTTCTGCATCAATAAATGCTGCTATTCCGCCCTGCTTCTGAGCCTCTGCAATGGCGTGGATGGCAAGTGTGGTTTTTCCTGACGACTCGGGACCATAAATCTCTATGATTCTACCCTTTGGATAGCCGCCCACTCCGAGAGCCGCGTTCAATCCGATGGAACCGGTTGGTATAACATCCACCTGTTCGATATTGTCGTCTGCCATCTTCATGATGGAGCCGTGTCCGAAGGTCTTCTCTATCTTCTGCATCGCAGCCTGCAAGGCCTTGAGCTTTTCTGTATTTTGTTCTGCCATGATGGTGTTGGTTTTTAATTTTTTGTCTTAAGTTTTTAGTTCTTGGTTTTTATTCTTCAGTTTTTGGTTATAGTTCGAGTGGCTGGTCGAAAATCTCATGCCAGGGGAGTCCTTGCTTGTTAAGTTCTTCCATGAAAGGATCCGGGTCGAACTCCTCGACATTCCATACTCCAGGTCGCTTCCATATTCCTTTGAGGAACATCATGGCTCCAATCATAGCCGGAACTCCTGTGGTGTAGCTAACTCCCTGCATGCCGGTCTCTTTGAATGCCGCCTGGTGGGAGCAGTTGTTGTAAACATAATATGTGTGTTCCTTACCATCTTTAAGTCCTCTTATCCGGCATCCGATGGATGTCTCTCCCTCATAGTCTTTTCCAAGATCTTGAGGATTGGGCAACACAGCCTTGAGGAACTGCAGTGGCACGATTTTCACTCCGTTGTATTCCACCTCGTCTATACGAGCCATTCCTATATTCTGGATCACCCTCAAATGGGTAAGGTATTCCTGGCCAAACGTCATCCAGAAGCGGGCGCGCTTGATGGTAGGATAATTCTTGACAAGAGACTCCAACTCCTCATGATGAAGAAGGTATGACTCGCGCGGTCCCACATTCGGATATGTCAGCGGCTGGTGAATCTCAAGCGGCTCGGTCTCAATCCATTTCCCGTCTTCGTAGTACAGTCCTTTCTGGGTGATTTCCCTGATGTTTATCTCCGGGTTGAAGTTTGTGGCAAACGCCTTGTGGTGGTTGCCAGCATTGCAATCCACGATATCGAGATACTGGATTTCGTCGAAATGATGTTTTGCGGCGTATGCTGTATAAACACTTGTCACGCCCGGGTCGAAGCCGCATCCGAGTATTGCCGTGAGACCGGCATCCTCGAATCTCTGCTTGTATGCCCACTGCCAGCTGTACTCAAAGTGAGCCTCGTCACGTGGCTCGTAGTTGGCTGTATCGAGATAGTTGACACCAGCGTTGAGACATGCCTCCATAATCGTGAGGTCTTGATAAGGCAACGCAAGGTTCATGACGATATCCGGCTTATACTCGTTGAGCAACGCCGTAAGCTCATCCACGTTGTCGGCATCCACCCTGGCTGTCTTTATAGCCGGATTGCCGATTGCCTTCACCAACTTGTCGCACTTCTCTTTAGTTCGGCTTGCTATCATTATTTCGCCAAACACATCGCTGTTCTGGTTCACCTTATGCGCTGCCACGGTTGCCACACCGCCAGCACCAATTATCAAAACTTTTCCCATGATAATATATATTTATGGGTACTTCTATAAATTAGTTTTTATTATCTCTTGGGTGCTCCGTTTCACTTCGACGCTTTACATTTCTTAGCGGCATCTTTATCCTTCCAGCCTTGAACCATAGCTCGATATGCTTTTGCGGCTGCAAGAATAAATCTTGGAGCAGCGAGAACAAATGAAAGTTTACTTTCAATTTGTCGAGTCGTGACAAGATTCAGCGAAGATAAATCTACTCGCTAATAAATAGTAAATCGTCTGAGGCTAATTTATGGAACCACCCATTTTTTTTTTGATGCTGCAAAATTATGCTGAAAAAGCGAGACAAACAAGAAAGCACTATTTGTTTTTACATTTTTTAACAATCAGGACAGGTTATGTCAAAACATTGAACCATCAGCTAAATATCACACTACAGAAGTTAAGGGGAGTTAAAAGGGGAGTTAAAAAGGAAGTTAATGGGAATACAGTCACAACACACCTGTTTGAACCTCGAAGAGGTTACATATTAATAACCCCGGGTCGCAAACGCAGTGCAGCGTACCCGGGGTGCATAATTCGGAGCAATGTAGGCCACTTTTGGAACCTCAAAATTTGATTGATTTCGGAGCAATGTAAGCCAAAAATCAAAGAATTTGGTATTAAAACGGTTCCCGAAGCGTCATTTTT
>JAZUMZ010000101.1:0-10593 GCA_045603885.1 Bacteroidaceae bacterium
ACGGAAAGCCGAAGAGGCCCGCAAGGCAGAGGAGGCTCGGAAAGCTGAGGAAGAGAGGCTCAAGGCCGAGGAAGAGGCCAAGAAGGCTGAGCAGGAAAGCCAGGCTCAGGAAAATAAATCCGAGAACGTCGAAACCCAAAGTCAGACGGAGAAGAAAGAAGACGTGTGGGACGGACACATAGAGAATTTCGACGACGAGGATGATAACGGAAAGATTATCAACAACAATAATAACAACAACAACGACAATTGGGATGACGAGGACGATGAGGATTATATCTTCTGATTCCTGATGACACACCACCTAAAACCTTAGCCCTATGCAAATCAACGGAACACTGCTTTGGGTAGATGACGAGATCGAACTGCTCAAACCACATATCATCTTCCTTGAGAAAAAAGGATATAAGGTGCTGGAGGCCACCAACGGCCAGGATGCGCTCGATATCTGCCAGGCGGAGGATGTAGATCTTATTTTTCTCGACGAGAACATGCCGGGTCTAACAGGTCTGGAGACTCTCGCCATGATAAAGGCGCAAAACGATGCGCTGCCAGTGGTGATGGTCACCAAGAGCGAGGAGGAGAATATCATGGATCAGGCCATCGGCGCCAAAATATCCGACTACCTCATAAAGCCCGTGAATCCCAACCAGATTTTGCTGACGCTGAAAAAACACCTTCACAAGAAGGCAATTGAGACCGAGGTGACCAACACCAACTACCAGCAGGACTTCGGGAAAATCGGAATGCAGATTAACGACTCCTACAGCCTGGAGGAATGGACGGAGGTCTATAAGCGCCTTGTGTTCTGGGAACTGGAGCTCGCCGATGCCAACAGCCCGATGACCGAGATGCTGAAAATGCAGAAGTCGGAGGCTAACCAGGGATTTGCCAAGTTTGTAGCGAAAAACTACCAGAACTGGATAGACAACCCGGCGGACAGGCCGCTTATGAGCCCCGATGTGTTCAAGAAAAAGGTCTTTCCGCTGCTCAGCGCGGGAGAGCAGGTATATCTCATCGTGTTCGACAATTTCAGGTATGACCAATGGAGGGTAATCAGCCGTCAGCTGGCCGACCGCTTTACATTCGACGAGGATCTTTATCTCTCTATCCTCCCCACCGCCACCCAATATGCGCGCAATGCCATCTTCTCCGGCCTGATGCCCAAGCAGATTGCCGACATGTATCCTGAGCTCTGGGTTGACGAGGATGCCGAGGAGGGCAAGAACCTCAACGAGGAGCCGCTGATATGGAAGCAGATGGAGAGATACAGAAGGAAGGAGTCCTTCTCTTATTCAAAACTCAACCACTCTGCAGACACAGAGAAGCTGCTCAACCAGTTCAGGCAGCTGAGCAACAGGCGTCTCAACGTGATTGTCGTCAACTTTATCGATATGCTCTCACATGCCCGCACAGAGTCAACCATGGTGAGGGAGCTGGCGTCCGACGAGGTGGCATACCGAAGCATCACCGCCTCGTGGTTCCGCCATTCACCCGTGTGGGAGCTGTTTGAGGCCCTGGCTGAGACCGACGCGAAAATATTGATTACAACCGACCACGGGTCGATTCGCGTGAACTCACCGACCAAAGTGATAGGCGACCGCAACACCAACACGAACCTGAGATACAAGCTGGGCAAGAACCTGTCGTTCAACAACAAGGATGTATTCGCAATCAAGAATCCGCAAAAGGCGTTCCTCCCATCGCCCAATATCTCCACGACATATATTTTTGCGAAGAACGACTCGTTTTTTGCCTATCCGAACAACTATAATTACTACGTGTCTTACTACCGCAACACATTCCAGCATGGAGGCATAAGCATGGAGGAGATGCTCATACCGATCGTAACCTTGCAGAGTAAGCATAAATAAGAGAAAACATGACACTGAACATACCCGACCTGAAATCGTTGCCACTCGTGGCCGACGAGTTTGTGAAAGCCATAGGAGATCGCAGGATTATCGCGTTTTACGGCAAAATGGGAGTGGGTAAGACCACGTTTATAAAGGCTATGTGCGAGCGGCTTGGGGTGACCGACGTGATCAACTCCCCGACCTTCGCCATTGTAAACGAATACCGCTCTGGATCAGGAGAGCCGGTTTTCCATTTTGATTTTTACCGTATAAAACGTGCCGATGAGGTGTTCGATATCGGATTCGAGGAGTATATCGACAGCGGATACCTCTGCCTGATGGAGTGGCCGGAGATGATAGAGGATTACCTGCCCGAAGAGACGGTCAAGGTCGTTATCGCCGAAAACACTGATGGCAGTCGCACACTCACGTTTGATTAGTATTTTTGTTCCTCAAGTATTGCAGACTTATTTTATGTTCCTCAAGTGCTGCAGACTTATTTTATGTTCCTCAAGTGCTGCAGACTAACCCCGGAGGGGTTGTATATTAGTAACCCCGGGTTATGAAACAAGCGAAGCGTTGTTGAATTACCCGGGGATGTGAAAACTAATAGTGCCAAGAACCCTGAAAGGGTTCCATAACATCTGCATTATCGCTTGCTGTAGAGTTTGTGGAATTAGTATTTCCCGAAATCGACGTTGTGGTTCTCAAACAGGCGGTTGGCCGTGCGAAGGAATTTGTCACGCAGGTTTATGTCGCGGGTGTTGAGCACACTGTCATTCTCCACCGGCACAATCCTGTAATTGCGCTTGCCCGACACTGAGGGGCGGGAACAGTAGGTGAGCATATATCCGCATTTCTCCAACCTCACCTTGCCGTCGGTCTTTGTGAAGTCCAGGCGAACCATACCGCCGCCAACCGTGTTGTCCATATATTGGTTGGATATGTAGTTGCCCAATGAATAGACCAGCACATGACCGCCGTCAGGATTGCCCGAGTCCCTGCGCTCCATGGGCTGGAGAACGTGGGGATGGCCGCCGATGATGTGATCCACACCTTTGCTGAACAGCCAGTCGGCAAGCTGGACGTCGGCCTTGGCGGGGGTGAGCGAATACTCGATGCCCCAGTGGGGGATGGCGATAATCAGGTCGGGCTGCATGCCCTTGGCCTTGGCTATGTCGGAGGCAATCTCAACGGTGTCTATGTAGTTCACGATATTCGGGGCGGTCACGCGTAGGCCGTTGGTGGCATATGTAAAGTTGAGCAACACAATGCGGAAACCGTTTTTCTCAACAAGTAACGGGTATTTTTTGTCGCGCTCCGCCTGGTTCTTGTATGTGCCTAAGTGTGGCACGCCTGCCTCGTCCATCTTGTCGATGGTGCGCTCCAATCCCTTCTTCCGTGAGTCGAGGCAGTGGTTGTTGCCGGTGGTCAGGATGTCAAAACCGGCGTCGAGAATGTCAAGCAGATATTCGTCGGGGGCCGAGAAGCAGGGGTAGCCTTTGTAGGGAGGGCCGCCCAGTGTCACCTCGAAGTTGGCGATGGCTATGTCGGCTGCGCTGATGACGGGTTTTACCAAAGCGAAACAATCTTTGTAGTCGTAGGTGCCACCACGCCTTGCGGCGCTTATCTGGGGTGCGTGCTGCATGAGGTCGCCTGCCACGAGTATGGACAGGGAGTCGGTTCCCGTCTCTGCCTGGCTCTCACTGACGGAGTCCTTGGCCGGTTGCTTGTCTTGCCCGTTGCACGAAAGACCGCAAAGCAAAGATGTCATGAATCCCGCGGTCAGGAAAAATGTTTTTAAGTGTCTTGACATTGTGGTTGTTCGTTTTATACGATTAATTCGCAGTTTTTCAATTTGTTTAGCAAAGTTATCACAAAAATCCCGTTCTGCAAAATTAAAACGAGTTTTATTTTGTTTTGTGCTTGCTTATTGAGTAAAACCCTAAAATTCTCACGTTCGGAAAAATAATCTCTTATTTTTCTCTCACTTAACCGAATTTTTCGTAACTTTGGCTGTCGCCGAAGTTACTCCTGCTCGGAAAAAATCAAATAAATTTGTTTTTTCTCTCGCTTATTCGTAACTTTGCAAATTAAAACATGTGAATATGTCAGATAAGCTCCAACATACCAACCAGCAGTTCAGTGATGAGCTGGCAAAATGCCGCGAGTTGTTCGCAAACAAACTTAAAGACTACGGACCGGCATGGCGTATTATGCGACCCTCTTCGCTCACAGACCAGATTCTGATTAAGGCAAACCGCATCAGGAGCCTGGAAATCAACCGTGAGGCGCTTGTCGATGAAGGGATTTACCCGGAGTTTCAGGGCATCGTGAACTACGGCATCATAGCCCTGATCCAGTTGGAGAGAGGCTTTGCCGACCAGTGCGATATGACAGTGGAACAGGCACTCCAGCTTTACGACAAACACGCTACAGAGGCATTGGAGCTGATGAAACGCAAAAACCACGACTACGACGAGGCGTGGAGAGCCATGAGGGTGAGCAGCTATACCGACCTCATTCTTATGAAGATATTCCGTACAAAGGAAATTGAGGGCAACGGCGGGCAGACCATCGTATCTGAGGGTGTGGACGCCAACTACATGGATATGATCAACTATTCGGTATTCGCTCTTATAAAACTTGACGAGGGAAATGAAGGAGACTGAGAAGGTGAAGCCGACAAGACGCAAAGGCCGTGGGATGACATTGACACGTTACGTGCTTGTGAACGTCTGTCGGTTCATTCTCGCTGTCACCTTTCTGTTCTCAGCACTCACCAAGGCCAACGACCCGGTAGGGCTGATGATCAAGCTGAAGGACTATGCGTCGGCGCTGGGTATGACTGACTTGCCCGAATATATCTTGTATTCCATGGGATATGGGCTAGTCATGACCGAGACATTGCTCGGCATATACCTCTTCCTGGGCATGAGGCACCGCAGACGGGTGGCGGCTTTCGCGGCTCTTTTCATGATGGTGATGACTGTCCTGACGGTGTGGATTGCGGTGGCAAATCCCGTCAGCGACTGCGGATGTTTCGGCGACGCGGTCGTGCTGACCAACGTACAGACGTTGATTAAGAACGTCGTACTGCTGGCTATGGCAGTGGTTGTCTATTGGAGATACAAGCTGATGTTCAGGCTCATCCACAAGTACTGGAACTGGGTGATTACAGCCCCGGTGGCGCTGATGGTGACGGTGCTGTTCTCATATACGGCGTATATGCTCCCGATTGTCGATTTTCTGCCATTCGCAGAGGGCACAGACCTGAGGAAGACCGTCAGGGTGGGCGACGCGCTGGACCAGAACTATAAGGTCACATTCGTTTATACCAACGGGACGGACACGCTTGAGCTCACCGACCAGGACGACGACCCGGACTCTACAGTCTGGACATACGTCGAGACTCGCAACCAGCTTGTGGAGGACAACCTTGAGGCTGAGACGCAGCTCTTCGTAACCGACAGCGACGGAGACGACATAACATACGACATCCTGGCAGACGACGGATACACGTTTGTAGTTACAGTGCCCGACCTGGAGCATGTCAACGAGGGGTGTGGAGGTAAATTCAACGAGATATACGACTACTGCATGAGTCGCGGCTATCAGTTTTATTTCATCACCAACCCCGTGTCGCAGGAGACGAAAGACAGATGGGCACACAATACGGGTGGCAAATACCCGATGTGTGAGACCGACGAGCGGATATTGTATGAGATGGTGCGTGACAATCCGGGGCTGATGCTTCTGAGCGACGGCAAGGTGCTGAGAAAATGGAGTCAGTTAGGGCTGCCGGAAATCGATTTTACCAAGCCGCTCGATCCGCAGAACATACAGGAGTTGCCGGGCACCAGACGCTATGCCGCCAAGCCCCTAAGATTTGATAAGTGAAAAGTTGAGTTTCGAAATACCGAAATACCGAAATGCCGAAACATCGAAATACCGAAATAACGAAAAATAATAATCACTAAAAAACATAGAATTATGAGAAAGAAAATTGTAGCTGGAAACTGGAAGATGAACAAGAATCTCCAGGAGGGAATTGAACTTGCAAAGGAACTGAACGAGGCTCTCGCAGCCGACAAACCTCAGTGTGACGTCGTGATCTGCACTCCGTTTATCCACCTGGCTAAGGTGTCTGACATCATCAACCACGATGTAATCGGTCTGGGTGCAGAGAACTGCGCAGACAAGGACAAAGGCGCATACACCGGAGAGGTGAGCGCCGAGATGGTGAAGTCAACCGGAGCTGAGTATGTGATCCTCGGCCACTCTGAGCGTCGTGAGTACTACAACGAGACTCCTGAGATTCTCAAGGAGAAGGTGCTGCTCGCTCTGGCAAACGGACTGAAGGTGATCTTCTGCATCGGTGAGAGCCTGGAGCAGAGAGAGGCAAACCAGCAGAACGAGGTTGTGAAGGCTGAGCTTGAGGGATCGGTGTTCAATCTCACTGCAGACGAGTTCAAGAACATCATAATCGCTTACGAGCCAATCTGGGCAATCGGAACCGGTAAGACCGCAACCAGCGACCAGGCTGAGGAAATCCATGCCTACATCCGCTCTGTCATCGCAGGGAAATACGGACAGGACGTGGCAGACAACACATCTATCCTCTATGGTGGCTCTTGCAAGGCATCCAACGCGCCTGAGCTCTTCGCTAAGCCCGACATCGACGGCGGACTGATCGGTGGAGCATCACTCAAATGTGCTGATTTCAAAGGTATTATCGACGCTTGGAAGAAGTAATACAAGTCCTATAGCAAACAATAACGAGGATGTGTCAAAATAGATAAAGTACGCTTCGCACAGAAATCCTTCAAATCAATTAAAATTTTGACACACCCTCAAACCATCAAACTCCGATAATCTCCGAAAATCTCAACAGCCAATGAATTATCTGAAATTCTTGATAGCAACCGCGGCTCTATGTCTCACAACTGGCATCTATGCACAGGAAAATGCAGGACAAGGCTCGGTAACGATAAACCAGGACGCGCGCTTGCAGAATATTGTAAGCGGTGAGGAGAAGGTAGTGGAGCGCAAGACCAACAACGGCGAAGGCGACAATTCAGGCGCAAACGCAGGGGCGGCTCCAAGGCAGTCTGCACCGAGGAGAGTTCAGAGAACACAAATCGTGGATGTGAGGAATCTGCCGTCATTCGGCGCTCGAAGCGACTTCGACGTGCGTACGGGGGCCAGAAGAAGGCTGAGGGGCTTCAGAATCCAGATGTTCTGGGGCAACAGCCTCAGGACCGACCAGCTCAGGGCTAAACGACTGGCCGACAAGGTGACAGGAGCGTTCCCGGAACTGAAATCATATGTCACCTTCCAACAGCCGCATTGGAGATGCCGGGTCGGAGACTTCAAAACCAGGGCAGGAGCGGCGCGTTACCTTGAGCGTATGAGGAAAATCGCACCCGAAGCCATGATTGTGAGAAGTGAAATCATCATTTATCAGTAACAGGCTATTGGGTAGTTCTATTTATTTGTTTCTGTGAAATAGAGCACCCGGGAGATAGTTAAAACCAATTTATAGAAGTTTCCTATAAATGAACCTTCAGGAAAAAATAAAACTGTTGACTGACAACTGTGGTCAGATGCTCGACCTTATCGGCGAGGACAAGACACGCGACGGACTGCTCAACACACCGGAGAGGGTGGCTAAAAGCATGTGCTTCCTTACTGCCGGGTATGAGATGGACCCAAAGGAGGTCATCAACTCAGCTAAGTTCAAGGAAGACTACAAAGAGATGGTGCTGGTAAAGGACACGGAGTTCTATTCACTGTGCGAGCACCATATCCTGCCGTTCTTCGGGAAGGTACACGTGGCGTATATTCCCGACGGGGAGATTGTGGGACTGAGCAAGATTCCAAGGGTTATCGACATCTTCGCGCGCAGATTGCAGGTTCAGGAGAGGCTTACTGTCGAGGTTCGCAAATGCATCGACGAGACACTCCACCCCAAAGGGGTGGCGGTGGCAATCGACGCGCAGCACATGTGCATGCAGATGAGGGGGGTGCAGAAACAGGGAGCGGTCACTAGAACTCTCGACACGTCGGGAGAGTTCCTGAAGAGAGAGAAACTGGAGGAATTCCTTAACGCCATCAGATAATCCGCGATGATCGACCGCCAGACCGTTGACAGGATTATCGACGCAGCGAACATCTACGATGTCGTGTCGGATTATGTGAGTTTGCGACGTTCAGGCGCAAGCTACAAAGGACTATGTCCGTTCCACGACGACAAGACACCCTCGTTCTATGTCAATCCCGCTAAGGGGGTGTGCAAGTGCTTCTCGTGCGGAAAAGGCGGAAACGCCGTGGGCTTCATCATGGAGATCGAGCAGATGACCTTCCCCGAAGCCCTGAGACATCTGGCGAAGAAATTCAATATAGAGGTCAAGGAGGATACCCCCACCCAGGAGGAGATGAAGAACCGTGGTGAGAGAGAGCGGATGCTCGCAGTCAACGACTGGGCTGCCAACTTCTTCCACGACTGCCTCCTCAACACCGACGACGGGAAGGCCGTCGGACTGGCGTATTTCAGGGGACGGGGATTCCGCGACGACATAATCGACAAATTCAAGCTGGGATATGCGCCAGACAAGTGGTCGGAGCTCTCCGACAAGGCCCTGAAACACGGCTTCAAGGAGGATGTGCTCGTGGCCACCTCTTTGTCATACAAGAAAGATAACGGCAAGCTGAATGACAAATTCCGAGGGAGGGTCATGTTCCCCTGGTTCTCGCTGAGCGGACAGGTCATAGGATTCGGAGGGCGTGTGCTCGACTCCCGCACCAAGGGGGTCAACCAGAAGTATATAAACTCCAACGACTCTGAGGTTTACCATAAGCTGCAGGAACTTTACGGACTTTTTCAGGCCAAGCGGCAGATTGCCAAAGACCAGCTCGTATATATGGTTGAGGGTTACACCGACGTGCTCTCCATGCACCAGTGCGGAGTGGAGAACGTGGTGGCAAACTCAGGAACCGCGCTCAACGACGCGCAGATCAGGTTGCTCAAGCGATTCACCGACAACATAACTCTCGTATATGACAGCGATGAGGCGGGAATCCACGCGGCGATAAGGGGAACCGACATGCTGCTGGCGCAGAACATGAACGTGAAAGTGCTGCTGCTGCCTGACGGCGAGGATCCCGACAGCTTCGCTCGTAAGCACTCTGCTGCTGAGTTCCGCAAGTATGTGGAGCAAAACCAGACGGACTTCATCATCTTCAAGCTCAACCAACTGATGCGGGAGTCGCGTAACGATCCCCGCAAACGCTCCGATGTCGTGGAGAGCATACTCGCGTCCATCAGCGTAATACCCGACGAGATTGTGCGCTCTGCTTATATCCATGAGTGCTCACAGCTTATGAATATGGACGAGCAGATGCTTATGCGCAGATGTGTGCAGCTCAGGAAGGCCAACTATGAGAGGCGTCAGAAAGAGCGGGAGCAGGAACTTGCACGCGAGGAGCGTCTGCGTCAGCAGGAAGACCAGCAATCGCAGCGGCAGGAGCCCCGGCAGGCTGGAGGACCGAATCAATCGGCTGATTCTGAGCTTAATGGGCCTCATGAGCCTAATGGGTCCCATGAGCCCTATGAGCCCCATTCGGCCTATTCGCCCCATTCTTCCCATTCTTCCCAGTCTTTCTCCTCCACCACCGACAAGTGGACGGCAAACATCCTTGGCATGGAGTCGCTCATCATGCGTGAAATAGTGCGCTATGGCGAGCGTAAGCTGGTCACAGAGGACGAGGACGGCAATGCGGTTGAGATACCGGTCGCCACATGGGTGGAGAACGAGCTGAATATCGACGGCATGGAGTTTCTCAACCCCATGTACAAGAGTATGATGGACGAGATCCGCGACAAGGTGGGAGAGGAGGGCTTTTCATGCCGCAGGTATTTCCTCGCCAGCACCGACTACGACCTACAACGTGTCGTCACCGATATGCTCAGCGACCGCTATAGGGTTGACAGCACGTTCAACATGACCGACGAGGCAGACACCTTGGATGTGACCATACCGAGGATGTTGCTCGACTACAAGTATTTTGTCGTGAGGAGAGAGTTGCAGAGCCTGAAAACCAGTCTCGCCGATAAGCAGGTGCTCGCCGACCCCGCAAAGATGGAGGAGGTGATGACCCGTTACAAATTCCTGACCGACGTGCAACGACGTTTGGCCACCCAGCTCGGCGACCGCGTCATGTCAGCATAACTAACAACAGAACGTACGACATCTTCATGCAATCCAGGTTTTACAACAGCTTCATCCTAACCCCGAAGGGGTTCAATATTAGTAACCCCGGGTAATGAAATGAGCGAAGCGATATTTCTTAACCCGGGGATAGAGAAATCCACCAACATCCAGAACCCCGAAGGGGTTCATTAACATCAGCATAACAACAAAACCACCAATTAATATGAAATCCCAAGTAAAGATTCTCCTGATTTTTTTGATTGTTTTAGCAGGAGTCATAACATACGCAATCGCCACCCGCAACACAGATACTCCCTCCGCGCTCAAGGCCATCAGCCTCGGAGAGGATGACGAGGTGGCAGAGGAGCCAACCGTACAAGCGGAAACCGACTCTCAGGCGGTGGCAGAGCCGGTCAGGGTGTCACAAGAGCCCGACACGGCAAAACACAACATCCTGCTTATCGGCGAGTCGTTCGTCGTGGGACTGTCAAGACCCTAAGTCGGATCGTAGCCATGTCGTTCTG
>JAZUMZ010000102.1:0-6002 GCA_045603885.1 Bacteroidaceae bacterium
TCATCCGTGTGACCGACCTGTTCGAGGAGAACGGCACCGCCTATTACGTGATGGACTATGTGAGGGGCGAGTCGCTTGGCGACCGCCTGGAGCGCTCAGGCAGTCCGATGAGTGAGGCATTCGTCCTCGACGTTCTCGGCCAGATGCTCAAGGCCTTGGATGTGGTTCACGGCGCTCACCTCCTTCACATGGACATCAAGCCCGCCAACATTATGGTTGACGACAAGGGCAAGTGCACGCTGATAGATTTTGGTGCGAGCAAGCAGTATTCCTTGGAGGATAAGCACACCCTGTCCTCAATCGTGCCCTATACACTTCGCTTCGCCCCTCTTGAGCAGCAGAGTCAGGATTACGGCAACTGGGGACCGTGGACAGACTTCTATGCCCTGGGAGCCACGCTGTTCAACCTTCTAACCAGTAAGATGCCCCCGATGGCCAACCAACTGACCGACGACTCGGAGAGTGCCCTCGCCATGCCAGGAGTATCAGACAAAACGGCTCAGCTAATCAGGATGATGATGAGCCTGAGCATAAGGAAACGTCCTCATAGCGTTGAGGCTATACGCAGGTATTTGCAGCCAGCTCCGATACCGACTCCAGTGCCGACACCTGTTCCGACTTCTTCCCCCAGTCCCACACCTGTGCCATCTCCTGCGCCTAATCCTTTCCCGGGACCAACACCGATGCCCGCTCCAACACCTTCTCCCAAGCCGATTCCTGTTTCGTCTTCCAAACCGAATAAAAAAGCAATCTTATGGTTCGTTGGCGTATTGGCTTTCCTTTTTGTTTTGGGGTTGATAGCCGTTTTAGCGAAAGGATGTGATGAAAAGCAGTCAAAGGAAGAAGTGGCTTCCCCCGTTGAAGACACTGATGTGACAGAGACTGAGACCAAGGACGACAAGGCAGATTCAGATAAGGAGTCCGATGTGGAGGTGACATCTGATGGCGACAACTGCACTTTCACCATCAAAGGTGTTACGTTCGACATGGTTAAGGTGGAGGAAGGAACATTCCAGATGGGGTCATATTATGGGGATTCAGATGAGCAACCTGTCCATGAGGTTACTCTAAGTTCCTATATGATAGGGAAGACCGAGGTTACACAGGAATTGTGGGAAGCAATAATGGGAAATAACCCTTCTACGTATGAGGGAGCAAAGCGTCCTGTGGCGAATGTGTCATGGGATGATATCGTATATGAATTCCTTCCTAAACTAAAAAGTCTTACTGGATACGAGTTCCGTTTACCCACCGAGGCGGAGTGGGAATATGCAGCCCGTGGAGGTGGTAAGAGTTTAGGCTATACATATAGTGGAAGTTACAGTATAGACGATGTTGCCTGGTACACTGTTAACTGTCATGATAAAGGGTCAGATAGTCCAGATTATGGTATGCATCCAGTTAAGACCAAGGCTCCTAATGAACTTGGAATCTATGACATGTCTGGCAATGTATGGGAATGGTGTAAGGATGTATATAGCCATTATAACTCTTATTCAGAGACAGATCCCGAGAACCTTGGAAAGGGGGACGATCGTGTGTGTCGTGGCGGAAGTTGGTATGAGGACGCTTATGAATGCCGTCCAACTAATCGCGCTTTCCGTGCTTCCGACTACACTATACTTGATATAGGTTTCCGCCTTGCCCTTTAATGCTTTTCCTGTTGGATGTTTGTGGGGGTGCCTACTGATGAGGCATACCTTTCCTAATAAACGGATAATAAGCGAATTGAAAGCTCAAAATTTGGTGAAATGAAAATAATGTGCTAACTTCGCAGGATGAACTAAAGAACAGAGCGAAAATGGCAAATTTTTTCAAAAAACTCATCCTCGGCAACACCTTGAAGCCTGTGGGTGAGGGACCTCTGAGCCGTCAGGAGTTGGTAAACCAGATTTACGACCACTTCATGCGTATGCTCAAAAGCGAGACCACGACCGAGGGCTTGCTTTTCCACACCAGCTATTATATATATCTAAAGGAGGCGGACTATGTAAGTCGCGAGCAGTCTTTCCCCAACACGATAGACGACGTGATGAAGAAGATAAATCGCGAGATAGATCGTCTGCGAAAGAAAAAGAAATACAGGGGTTATCGTCCCCATTCTGAGTACTGGCAGTTCCAATTCCTTAAGCTGACCGACGGAATGCAGCTCCAAGGGGTTGAGGGACAGCCGTCTCAGGGCGGCACCAATCAGCAGCTCGTCATCTTCTCGTTTGTATATCCTGAGAAGAAGACGAGCAGCCGCGAGAGCCGCGAGCAGGTGGTCACTACTGTACATGTGGGCGACACCGTGTCGGTTGAGCAGTGGGCAATCAACCGCGAGGCTCTCAATGGAATCAGTATGGTGGGCAGAGACCGGTTTGTGGTGCCTTTCGGATCCACACAGACCATCCAGTCATATCCGTCCCGTAATGGCGGTAACTCTGCCTCTCGTCCTTTCTCACCCACTCTCGCTACCCTCAGGGTTATGCAGTCCAACTTCATAGTCAACAACACGTTGACCAACACCTGCAGGATGAACTCAGAGAGTATTCAGGTGTCAGGCCGTAACGATGTCGATAACCGTGGCGGAATGATGGTGATAAAGGTGGACAGCGACAAGCTGGCCAACCCCCATTTCACAATCCAGCACAAAGCCGGGAAGGCGGCTGGCGACCACAAGTTCTTCCTCTTCCCCCATGCTTCGCTCAGGTTGAACGACCAGTATTTCAACGACACCAGCAACCAATGGGTGCCGCTGCCCAACAACTCCGACATTATTATCGACGAGATTCAGATCCGCTTTTCCGTTAATCCTTAGACACGCATATACAGTATGATTGACACATTCCTTCTGGTAGCCATTTGTCTGCTTGTGGCGTATCTGCTGATGGCACATTTCTTCAACTATCCAAAATAGACAGAACATGCTCAAAGCCACGTTTTATGGAGACTCCAATGTGGGTATGGTCCGTCAGAACAACGAGGACAGTCTGATTTCCCGTCCGTTATGGGGCGGTCGTTATGTCTTGCTCGCCGCAATCGACGGAATGGGTGGCTTCGACTGCGGGGAGGTGGCGGCTGAGACCGCCCGCTCCGCTATTGAGGGCTACCTTGACCGCTTCAAGCATGGCGATCCGTCTAACTTGCTCACTCAGGCCGTGGTTGAGGCCAACAACGCTGTAGTCAGGAAGAAGGAGGAGATGGGGCTGACACGTATGGGGTGTGTCCTCACCGCTGCCCTTGTGGACCTCGACAAACGACAGATACACATGGCTCATGTCGGCGACTCACGGATGTATCGCTACAGCGAGGGCGAGTTGGTAAAACTCTCTCATGACCACTCGGTTGTGGGCTATCAGGAGGAGATAGGAGCGCTTACTGAGGAAGAGGCCATGCATCATCCCCGGCGCAACGTCATAGAGCGTTATGCCGGAAACGTCATCCACATGCTTGGAGACCCCAACTTCCTTGAGACCTCCTCGTTCCCCATCGTGCCCGGATCTCAGCTGCTGCTTTGTTCCGACGGCTTGTCTGACGTGCTTACGTCGGCGGAGATTAAGGATGTGCTCTGTCAGCCTCAAAGTCCGAAATGGAAAGTTGAGACTTTAATAGACCGCACAAACGCCAAGGGCGGCAAAGACAATATCACGGTCGTGATTCTGCAATTCGACGGAAAGCCGGGGTCCAGGCGGCAGAAGGTTGTAGTCTCGCCTAGTCCGGTGCCCCTCCTGTCCGATGCGATGGCCTTTCCGCAGAAAAAGCCGGGAAAAAGAGTCCTTGGATTACTTGCCACAGGTATTATCCTCGGTGTGGCCGCTTTCGCAGGTGGATATTACACCGCTGTCACCCGGGAAAGGTGCTTAGTCCGTGGAGAACTTGACAATCTCAGGGATTTGGCGGTCAGCAAACGGGATTCGCTGGCTGTTATGATTATCCATAAGGCAGACACGTCTGCCGTTGACTCCGTGCCTGTCGATTCAGCACACATCCCGATGGCAGCTCCTGTCATACCCTAAACACAAAAAGAAACCGTAACCCACCCGTCCAATGAATAACCGAAGAAGAGACATAATCGGCATGACGCTCGTATCCCTGGTGTTCGCACTGGGATTCTATGCCCTATATTCCAACCTGACACCCATGCTCTCACGCGTGGATGCCGCCTACGAGAGCGGCGACGCCTTAAACCTCAGCCCTGACATCGAGCCAGGGCGGCTGGCTCAGTTCCTTATTTCCAAGGGCTATCTCACCGATTCGAGGGATGCCCGCCTTATTGCCGACTCCATAGTTGAGAAGATGGACGGCAAGCCGCTCAAGAATCTCGGAACCCTAAACACGCCTGCATTCCAAATCAGTGCACAGGCGGCAGAGGCCTATGGTGGCGAGGACCTCAAAGCGAGGGTGCTGGCATCCCAGAAAAAACTGGAGTACGACTCGTCGATAGACCCTCTGTACAGCTCGCTGCCGCCATCGAGACTGGAGCAGGCCGGCGGCACGAAAGCCGTGAGAGTTGCGATTGCCGAGGACAAGCAGCCTGTGAAAGGTGTGGTGGTGAGGCTCCGCGAGCATTATTACGTCACGGAGAAAGACTCGTTCGACCAGGTGATAGGCCGTGAGCTTGCCGACTCCGTTGTGGGCTATGCCTCTACCGGCGATGACGGCAATGCCGAATTTGTCATTCACGAAGACCATTTCTACAGCTTCCTGCCTATCCGCAAGGGCTATGAGTACGGACGTACCAAGGGAACCACACGTGGTGAGCCTCTGCGCAGCGTAATCGGGTTTACGCAGAAGCAACATAAAATCACCATGCTGGGCGGGCTGACCTATGCCAAGATCAAGCAGGACCAGAGCCTGACGGTAAGGACGCCCTCCGCATATAAAGACCGGCTTATCTTTGCCTTCGCCCTTTTCCTCGTTGTGTGGTGGGGAGTGTATATGGTCATCAACTATGCTGAGAGCAAGATTCGCAAGCAGTCTGACCACCTTGTCATCATCATCCTGATGACGCTCACCGGTATCGGCCTGCTGTCTATGTTCGCCATATCCAACCCCTTGACGGACTTGGACAACGGTGGCGAGATGTCCTCCGGCCTGGTGATGGGAGGTGTGGCGCTCCTGCTGTTCTCCGCGTTCGACTACGTGAAATACTATAACGGAGGCAGCATCTTGAAATTCGACTACCTGGAGCGGTTCGCACCCCGGCTTAAAGGACTGGGATTTGTGCTTCTGGCCTTGGTGCTCGTGGTTTTGGTGTGGCGTTTCGGCTATGCCCCCGAGGGCAGCGACGCCAAGGTGAACCTGCGGCTGCCCGGATTCACTTTCCAGCCGAGCGAGCTGTCTAAATACCTCATTGTGTTCTTTATCGCCTCGTTCTTCGCCATGAATGCGAGGCGGATTCAGGCTTTCTCCAGCCTGCTGAGCCAGTCAAACCTTCGCCAGCAATTGAAGACCGTGGGTGTGATACTCGTTGTCATGGTGGTGCTGATCGGCCTCTATGTGGTTTTGCTCAGCGATATGGGTCCCGCCCTTGTGCTGCTCGTTACCTTTATACTGCTTTATTCCGTTGCGAGAAACGACACGATAGAGCTGTTCGTAGGTGTCGCCACATTTATTGCCATGCTTATGGCGGGACGTACGCTCCACAACTCTGTGGCTGTCGATCTGATTGTCACCTTCGTGTGGTTTGCCGGATGGGTGGCTGTCAACGCCATGAGCTCGAGGCGGCTGTATGAAAGTGCCATATTCATGAATGTAGTGATCTTCGCCTTTGTTGTGGGCGGCGGACTGCTTAAAAGCATGGGTATGAGCGAGGGTCAGCGTCTGCTCAACCGCACCGCAATGTCGGGTGCGGGAGTGTGGGCCAACGACGTGCCGGGAGGAGACCAGATCGCACAAGGCATATGGAGTCTTGCGACTGGCGGACTGACGGGTCAGGGACTGGGTAAGGGCAACCCCAACCTCGTGCCAGCTTGCACCACAGACATGGTGATGTCCAGCATCGGCGAGATGATGGGGTG
>JAZUMZ010000103.1:0-29568 GCA_045603885.1 Bacteroidaceae bacterium
ACTCCGGTGGCAGAGCAGTAGGTCTCAAGACAACCCTTGCGGCCGCAGCCGCAAAGACGGCCCTCATCACCGCGCACCATCGTCACATGTCCCAGCTCGCCGGCGAAGCCGTCGTGACCATATACAAGCTGACCGTTTATCACGATACCTGAGCCAACGCCGGTGCCAAGGGTGATGACTATGAAGTTCTTCATTCCGCGGGCCACTCCGTAAATCATCTCGCCCATAGCGGCTGCGTTGGCGTCGTTGGTCACGGCAACAGGGATGCCAAGTGCCTCGGAGAACATGTTGCCAAGCGGTACGATGCCTTTCCATGGAAGGTTGGGAGCGTGCTCAATGGAGTTGGTGTAATAGTTGCCGTTGGGGGCACCTATACCCATCGCCTTGATGTTCTCTATTCCACCCACTTTCTCTATGATAGGCCTCAAGGCGGCAAGACCAGCATCTACAAACTCTTCGGCCGTGGGGTAGGACTGTGTGCGAATGGAGTTGTCGTACAGAATCTCGCCTCGCTGGTTCACAATTCCAAATACGGTGTTTGTTCCTCCAAGGTCAACACCGATTACGTATGGTTTTACTGCATCCATAGTATATATATTTAAGTGTTATTATTTTCTTTTCCACTTGCAAAAATACAAATTTTGTTTGTTAATCAGAAAAGAATAACGTATTTTTTACCTGTAGGGACAAAAAAAGAGGCGAACCGAATCGGTACGCCTCAATATGCAACTTAAAGAGATTACTTACGAAGACCAAGAGCCTTGACGATAGCACGGTAACGCTCGATGTCCTTACGCTTCAGGTAGCTCAGGATACGTCTACGCTGACCAACGAGCTTCACAAGAGAGCGGTTTGTGCAGAAATCCTTGTGGTTTTCCTTCATGTGCTCTGTCAGGTGGGAGATACGGTAAGTAAGCAACGCTACCTGGCTCTCGCATGAACCTGTGTCTGTAGGACCTTGACCATACTGGGTGAAAATCTCTTTCTTTTTCTCTGAATCTAAATACATAATTGATTGTTGATTAATAAGTTGATAAATCCATCCTTCTAACGCCTGCCGGCTTAATCACACCGGGTTACGTCGTCGAATGTCTCGGATTTTCCGAAAAGCGAATGCAAAGTTACAACTTTTTTCCGGATTGACCAAATTTCTCTCAAAAAAAATATGGAAGCGTGCCAGTCATTAAAAAAAATACAAAAAATATGCTAAATAATTCGGATAATTAATGGTTTTATGACAAAAAAATCGTAATTTTGAAGCCATGAATAAAAAACAACAAATATAAAATCAAAAATTCTGACTAATATGGCTAAAACGGTAGAGTTCAAGTATGCCCCAATGTTTCAGACGGGGAAAGACGACACAGAATATTATCTGCTGACAAAAGACTATGTGAGTGTGGGTGATTTTGAAGGACATCCTATGCTGAAAATCGCTCCCGAGGGACTACGCCTTATGGCAAAGACCGCATTCCATGACGTGAGTTTTATGCTCCGCCGCTCTCACAACGAGCAGGTGGCGAAAATCCTGCGCGACCCGGAGGCAAGCGACAACGACAAGTTTGTGGCGCTGACATTCCTGCGCAACGCCGATGTAGCCGCCAAGGGTGTGCTGCCGTTCTGCCAGGACACCGGCACTGCAATCATCCACGGAGAGAAAGGACAGCAGGTGTGGACCGGCTATGAGGACGAGGACCCGCTGTCTCACGGTGTGTTCGATACCTATACCGAGTGCAACCTGCGTTATTCACAGAACGCACCACTGTCGATGTATGAGGAGGTGAACACGAAATGCAACCTGCCCGCACAGATTGACATAGAGGCCACAGAAGGCATGGAATACCGCTTCCTGATGGTTACCAAAGGCGGAGGTTCAGCCAACAAGACATACCTGTATCAGGAGACCAAGGCCCGCATCCAAAATCCGGGTACGCTCGTGCCGTTCCTTGTTGACAAGATGAAGAGCCTGGGCACAGCCGCTTGTCCGCCTTACCATATCGCATTCGTAATCGGTGGAACATCAGCTGAGAAGAACCTGCTGACAGTGAAGCTGGCATCCACACATTTCTATGACAACCTGCCGACAACAGGCGACGAGACCGGACGCGCGTTCCGTGACGTGGCACTCGAAGAGGAGTTGCTCAAGGAGGCATATAAGATAGGACTCGGAGCACAGTTCGGCGGCAAGTACCTGGCACACGACATCAGGGTGATACGTCTGCCACGACATGGCGCAAGCTGCCCCATCGGACTGGGAGTGAGCTGCTCGGCAGACAGAAATATCAAGGCGAAAATAAACAAAGACGGTATATGGATTGAGAAGATGGACGACAACCCAGCCGAGCTTATTCCAGAGGAGCTCCGTAAGAGCGGAGAAGGCGAGGTTGTGCGCGTGGATCTCAACCAGCCGATGAGCGAAGTGTGCAAGCTGTTGAGCAAATACCCTGTGAGCACACGGCTCTCACTCAACGGAACCATCATCGTGGGTCGCGACATAGCACACGCCAAACTCAAGGCACGACTCGATGCAGGTGAGGGAATGCCGCAGTATATGAAGGACCACCCGATCTATTACGCCGGACCGGCCAAGACACCGGCTGGAATGCCGTGTGGATCAATGGGACCGACTACAGCCAACCGCATGGATCCATATGTTGACGAGTTCCAAGACCATGGAGCCTCTATGATTATGCTCGCCAAAGGTAACCGCACACAGGCGGTGACCGACGCATGCAAGAAGCATGGAGGATTCTATCTCGGATCTATAGGCGGCCCGGCTGCAATACTGGCTCAGAACAACATCAAGTCAATAGAGTGTGTGGAATATCCTGAGCTGGGAATGGAAGCAATTTGGAAAATCGAAGTAGAGGACTTCCCCGCATTCATCCTCGTTGACGACAAGGGCAACGACTTCTTCAAGCAGCTCAAGCCCTGCACGGGATGCACCATTATCAACTAAGAACTAAAAATAAACCATTGCTGTTGGTTCAAGAAGGTTTCCCCTTCTTGCCAAAAGAAACAAAAACCTAAATACCCCATGGATGAAGTAAAAAAATATCTTGAGGATGCAGAGGAGAGCATGGAACTTGCTACAATGCATCTCGAAGAGTCGCTCAGCCGCATTCGCGCCGGCAAGGCGAACGTACATATTCTTGATGATATCAGAGTTGACAGCTACGGAGCAAAGGTTCCGCTCTCAAACGTGGCGAGCCTCACTACGCCCGACGCACGCTCTATAGCAATCAAGCCCTGGGACAAGAACATGTTCAAGGAGATTGAGCGCGCCATCATAAACTCACAGGTGGGTATCATGCCCGAGAACAACGGTGAGATCATACGTCTCGGCATACCGGCACTGACAGAAGAGCGCCGCCGTGAGCTGACCAAGCAGTGTAACCGCGAGGCTGAGGCAGCAAAGGTGTCTATCCGCAATGCCCGCCGTGACGCAATCGAGCGTCTGAAAAAATGTGTGAAAAACGGCGTGTCTGAAGACGTTGCGAAGGACGGCGAGGAAAAATGCCAGAAAATCCACGACAAGTTCATCAAGAAGGTGGACGCGATGCTCGAGGCAAAGAACAAGGAGATTATGACCGTGTAGGCCCTCGGATTTGGCGATAATGCGCGGACTCGTAATTAAAAACACCGGCAGCTGGTACACAGTGCAGGCTGACGACGGCAGCTCATGGGAATGTAAGGTGAAGGGGAATTTCCGAATCAAGGGAATCCGCTCCACCAATCCTGTGGCTATCGGAGACCGTGTGGTGTTTGAGCCCCTCGACAGCGATACTGCGCTTATTACAGAGATTGACGATAGAAAAAACTATGTTATACGCAAGTCAACCAATCTGTCAAAACAGTCGCATATCATAGCCGCCAACGTGGATCAATGCTTCCTGTTCGTCACAATATGCCAGCCAGAGACGTCAACCACCTTTATCGACCGGTTCCTCGCTTCTGCGGAGGCGTATAGAATCCCGGTGGTGCTGGTGTTCAACAAGACCGACCTGTTAAACGATGAAGACCGTGAACTGCTCGACGCGATGATCCACCTTTACACCACCGTAGGGTATGAGTGCCGCACGGTGTCAGCACTTACGGGAGAAGGGATCGGACAGCTGAGAGAGGAACTGCATGGAAAAGTGACGCTTCTCAGCGGAAACAGTGGAGTGGGGAAGTCAACACTAATAAACCGCCTATATCCATGGTTGGACCTGAAGACCAGCGAGGTGTCCGACGCCTACAACACAGGACGGCACACCACTACCTTCTCTGCGATGTACCCAGTGGAGGAAGGGGGATATATAATCGACACACCAGGAATCAAAGGATTCGGCACTTTCGACATGGAGCGAGAGGAGGTAGGTCATTTCTTTAAGGACATATTCCGTGTGTCGGAAAACTGCAGGTTCAACAACTGTACCCACACCCACGAGCCGGGATGTGCGGTTATTGAGGCCGTGGAGAGGCATGACATCAGCCAAAGCCGATACAACTCCTATCTGTCCATGCTTGAGGACCACGATGCAGACCGTTACAGGAAGAGCCAATAGACGGTATGCAAATAAATTCTTAACCATAATGAACCGTATCAGGATAACCCTATTTCTGTCAGCCATAATGATGGTTTCAGCGGCTTATGCCCAGACCTATGAGGAATGTGTGGAGCAGGCTTACAACGCAGCTCAGCAAGACAGCCTTGAAAAAGCGGTGGAACTCTACAGGCAGGCGTTGAGACTGTCGCCAGGTGACCACCGCAACGCTCTTGTCTTTCATAACCTCGGACATGTGCAGGAAATGATATACTGGAAAAATCCCGACAACACAAAGATGGCGGACGAGGCACTCTACAACTACTCTCACGCCATTGAGCTGCAACCTTTGTCGTTGCTTATGAGGGAATCCAGAGCCAGATTCTACCTCAATCTCAAAAACTATGACAAGGCAATAGGCGACTATACGCATATACTTAAGAAGGAACCTGACAATGCAGAGGCGAGAAACTACCGGGCTTTCGCATACTACCAACAGAGAGACTATGAGAATGCGAGGCGAGACTACGAGACGGTGCTCAAACGCCACCCGGCAGACTACACATCGGCTTTGGGAGTGGCACTCGTCTTGCAGAAGACACATAAGGTGGGTGAGGCGGTCAGAAGAATGGAGTTCCTGATTGTGGAGCATCCCGACAAGGCGGAGCTTTACGCCGTCAGAGCGTCTATGTATGGCGACCTCGACAACCTCTCACTTGCTCTTGTGGATTTAAACCAGGCGATAAAGCTGGAGCCGAACCGCCCTGACTATTATCTTCAGAGGGCATCGGTTTATGAGCGTATGGGAAAGAAAAATCAGGCAGAAAGCGACCGCCGGCGTGCCGCCAATTTGTAAAGCTATAACAGATGCAAAAGAAACATCTTTCTGAGTCTGAAGCACTTAACCGACTTGCCTCGCTCTGTGCGCAGGCTGAATATTGTGAGCAGGATATGCGCAGGAAACTGGCGGCATGGGAACTGCCTGAAGGGGCGGAGGAAAGGATTATAAAACGG
The DNA here is from genome assembly GCA_045603885.1 of Bacteroidaceae bacterium. Lineage (GTDB taxonomy): Bacteria > Bacteroidota > Bacteroidia > Bacteroidales > Bacteroidaceae > UBA3839. The sequence goes on from JAZUMZ010000103.1 coordinate 5,544, forward strand.
CTGACTGAGGACAAATATATTGACGAGAACCGCTATGCACACGCCTTCGTACGCTCAAAATTCCGTTTCAACCGCTGGGGGCGTGAGAAAATACGCTTGGCGATGAGACAAAAAGGACTGGACGACAGCACTATCAACGACGCTCTCGCAGAGCTCGACGGCGAAGAAGAGAATGCCACCCTGCTTGAGTTGCTCAAAGCGAAAAACCGGCAAGTGTCTGCAAAATCGGATTATGAGAGATACGTGAAATTGCTCAGATTCGCAGTGTCAAGAGGGTTCTCTATTGATAATGCCAAAGAGGCAATTCAGAAAATGAAAGATTCAAATTCCTGAGCCATAAGCCCATTCGGCTTATGGGACTTATAAGGCCCATAGGTCTCATTAATTCAACAACCGCTAATGAAAATCCGCAACATTGACTTAGGTGAAAAACCGGTATTGCTCGCTCCGATGGAGGATGTGACCGACCAGGCATTCCGGTTGCTCTGCAGGGAGTTCGGCGCATCAATGGTCTATTCTGAATTTGTGAGCGCCGACGCATTGATACGCTCTGTTAACCGCAGCTTGCAGAAAATCGTGGTTAACGACAAGGAGAGGCCGGTGGCAGTGCAAATATATGGACGTGACGTGGAGTCAATGGTCGAGGCGGCTCGTATCATAGAGAGCGAGTCGCATCCCGACGTTATAGACATCAACTTCGGCTGTCCGGTGAAGAAAGTGGCGAGTAAGGGAGCCGGAGCGGGAATGTTGCGTAATCAGCCGCTGATGTTGGAAATCACCGAGGCGGTGGTTAAGGCGGTCAGCATCCCCGTTACGGTAAAGACACGATTAGGCTGGGACCACGAGACGAAAAACATAGTGGAGCTGGCGGAGAGGCTGCAAGACTGCGGAATAGAGGCCCTTACCATTCACGGGAGGACACGAAGCCAGATGTACACAGGCGAGGCGGACTGGACATTGATAGGCGAGGTGAAAAACAACCCGCGCATGACAATCCCGGTTATCGGCAACGGAGACATAGACTCAGCAGAGAAGGCTGCCGATGCTTTCGAACGATTCGGAGTGGATGCGGTCATGGTTGGAAGGGCATCCTTCGGAAGACCATGGATATTCAAGGAAATACGTGACTACATAGACCATGGAGAGGTGAGCGGAGACATGACCCTCGAATGGAAAATGGATGTGCTGCACCGTCAGGTGAGAGAGTCGGTGGCATGCTCGCTCGCACGTACTGACAATCCCCGTAAGGCAACGGAGCTGGGGGGAATCATGCATGTTAGGAGACATCTTGCCAACTCTCCTGTTTTCAAGGGCATTCCTGATTTCCGAAAGACGCGTATTAAAATCCTGCGCGCCGAGACCATGGACGAGTTGTTTGGGTTGCTTGACGAGGCCCGGCAACTCATAGAGCAGGCCAACACACAACATGCTAATCTGTAGAAACGTAAAGCGTCGAAGAATAATAGAGCACCCGAGAGATAGTAAAAACTAATTTATAGAAGTACCCTTATATCTCTCGCGATATTCTGAAGGTGATATTCCCATGGTCTTCGAGAACAGGCGGGAGAAATAATAGGGATCCTCTATACCTACTTTGTAGCAGATTTGGTTGACTTTCATATTTGTCTCTTTAAGAAGCCGGCAGGCACGGTCGATTTTCAAGCGGTTGAAACAGGCCAGAGGACTCTGACCGATATGTTTCTTAAAGAGTGATGAGAGGTGGCTTTGTGAATAGCCGGTGTAGTCAAGCACCTGCTGCAAGGTAAGGCGATTCTCCAAATTCTCCTTCATAAAATGAATGGCGGTCTGGCAGATGGAAAGGCCGTCGGATGGATTTGTGTCTTCATGATGATGGGAGGAAGCGGAATTTGTGTTGCGGAAACGGCTCAGGTATCTGATGGACGCCAAAAAATGGTGAAGCAGCGACGATGCATAACGCAAATCCTCCATGCTGGTGCCGGATTTCAAAGTTGTCAGAATCTCCTCGAAGATGTTGATGCGGTCCATGATTCTGGAGTTCATAGACACATTTATCTTGTGGGGGGTCTGCATCCCTTCGGAGTAGATGGACGAATGATTGCCTGAGAAATGAATCCAATAGATTGTCCATGACCCATTCTCAGAAGCGCCATAGGCATGGGGAACATCGGGAGGAAGAATAAAGAAATAGCCTTTCTGAACCTGGTATTCCTTGTCGCCAATCCTGTACCATCCGCTGCCATCGACACAGTATATGAGAACATACTGGCCTATTGGCTCCTGACGGGAACGGTAATGGTGGGCGGCGTGGGGATAGTAGCCTATGTCCGTCACATACAGGCTTGACACCAGACAGTCGGTTTTCTCCTGCTCGATAATCATAGGGGGGAGAACCACCTGCTGCTCTCCCTGAAATCCTTCTTTTTGTTTTTTCATAATTGCAAAAATACAAAGTATTTTTATTCCGGCAAAAAGAAAACCGTAAAATTGTCCATTCTTTGACGTTTTTTTTCTATTCAAACACATGCTATATCACTGTAACTTTGCATCAACAAACTATAAGACACTGCAATATGAAACACGACAGTAAAGCATTTATCTATTTTATTTGCATGGTATCTGCCATGGGCGGCCTCTTGTTTGGCTACGACTGGGTTGTGATTGGCGGTGCCAAACCTTTCTATGAGAGTTTCTTCAATATAGCCGACTCCCCGCTCATGCAGGGCGTGGCTATGACTACCGCACTGGTGGGATGCCTTGTTGGCGCCATGGTTGCAGGGGCGATGGCCGACCGCTACGGTCGTAAGCCGCTGTTGATGTTCTCTGCGGTGCTTTTCACCGTCAGCGCCGTGGCGACAGGACTGTTCAACGATTTCACCATGTTCAACATAGCGCGGTTTATCGGTGGTGTCGGAATCGGAGTGGCGTCGGCATTGGCTCCGATGTATATAGCTGAGGTAAGCCCGAAGGATATACGCGGACGCATGGTGTCGCTCAACCAGATGACTATCGTGCTGGGAATACTATCCGCACAGGTCGTCAATATGCTTCTTGCCCGTGACACCTCCGTGGCCGAGAATATAGCCTGGGACGTAGAGTGGGGCTGGAGATGGATGTTCTGGGCAGAGACCCTCCCTGCCGCTCTATTCCTTGTTATGAGTTTCTTTATACCGGAAAGCCCTGTGTTTCTCGCACTTAAGTCCGCACCAAAGACTCAGACGGCTGAACAACAGTCGGGACTGAAAGAGTTGTTTAAGAGCAAGTACAGAAGGGTGTTGATTCTTGGATTGGTTGTTGCCGTATTCCAACAGTGGTGCGGAACCAATGTCATTTTTAACTACGCGCAGGAGATATTCGTGGGAGCAGGATTCGATGTTGACGGAATGTTCATCAACATCGTAATCACAGGCATCGCCAATGTGCTGTTCACGTTCCTGGCACTATACACAATTGAGAAGTGGGGACGCCGCACGCTCATGCTTATCGGTGCGGGAGGACTGGGAGTCATATATCTTATCCTTGGCACATGCTACTTCATGGAAATGACCGGGGTAATGATGGTGGCGTTAGTTGTGGCAGCTATATCGGTATATGCCATGACCCTGGGACCTGTGACTTGGACCCTGCTCGCTGAGATCTTCCCCAACCGCATAAGGGGTATTGCCATGGCTACCTGCACATTCGCGCTGTGGGTAGGCTGCTGCACACTCACTTTCTCCTTCCCTTCAATGAATGAGGCACTGGGCTCAAGCGGCTCCTTCTGGATTTATTCAGCGATCTGCATATGCTCGTTCATCTTCCTCTTCCGCAGGTGTCCCGAGACCAAGGGTAAGAGCCTGGAAGAACTGGAAAAACAACTGGTGAAGTGAAATTGTTCCGTCATGCGAACCAACTGCTGTATAAATCGTGAAGAAACTATTTATATTATTCATTTTACAATTTTTTTGCCAGATTAAAGCGCAACAGACGGTCTCCCTTAACGGACCGTGGCAGATGGGAGAAGGCAGGAAATATGTGCAGACGGTCATGGTGCCGGGTATTCATACAGACCCTACAAAAATGAACCGTGATACGTTATGGTATAGACGTAGCGTTACACTCCCGAGAGGAAAGTGGTCGTATGCCACTCTTGAGCTGAAGGGTGCACGTTTCGCACCAGCTGTGTTTGTAAATGGTGTGATGGTGTCTCGCGCTGATGGAGGTATGGCTCCCACATTCCATCTGTTGCAATCAAAAAACGTGAAACCGGGCAAGACGGTCACTATAGAAGTGGCTTTGACCTCACTTATGCAACTGCCGAAAACGGATGCGTCATATATAGCTGTGAGCGATCATTGGCGATCAAATATATCTTCATAGTTGTGGGATGATGTACAGTTGCATGTACATGGTGATGTGAGGATCGATAGGATTGTACCAGCAGTGGATACAGAGAATAAGACTTTAGAGCTTGGGGTGTTTGTTGATGACGTGAGAAGGGGAAACAAAGAGAAGAAGGGTCAGTCTTTAATTTCTATTGCCGATTGCAGAGGGAAAGTTCTATATTCACAAGAGGGAATTTGGACGGTAGGCAGGAATACAATGTCTCTGAATTACGATGGCTTGCTTGAGGAGTGGACACCTGAGGCTCCAAACCTATATACAATGACTGTAATTCTGAAACAGGGTAAGAATGTCATTGAACGGGTGGAGCGCAGGCTGGGTGTCAAACAGTTTGAGATGCGCGGTAAACAGTTCTATCTGAATGGAAAACCATACAAACTGCGCGGTGGGTCGTTCACATGGCATCGTTGGATGCGCTCACCCGAGGGCGTTCAGCTAGGTCATAACAGCAGGTGGTTTAAGGAACAGTTGGCCTGCCGAATGAAAAGCTATGGAGCAAACGAGATTAACTTCCATTTAGGACTTGCCCCGACCTGTTATCTCGATGTGTGTGACTCGTTAGGTCTTTTAGTGCGCTACGAATGGAGCTTCTTTCATGGTGTGCCGGCTATAGAGGAGAGCTGTCGCTAACAGTATTCCCGTTGGTTGGCATCTTCAATGGAACATCCATGTGCAGCTTATTATTATCCCTACAACGAAACATCGGGAAAAGAGTTGGAGAAAGCCTGGCGAGCTCTTGACGAGGCGTTGAAAGATTATCCAAAACTGGTGATGGCACATCGCGACGTTATGCATTTGCATAAATATTGGTGGAGTATATTTGAGAATCTGGGCGTTTATTACGATAGCTATAAACAATTTGACCAAACCATAATGGCCGACGAGTTTGGCGGCAATTATATCGACAAGAACGGTGGCTATGGAGGCTACCCGTCGGTAGTGGAGTCTTTCCTGCGTTTCTGTGGGCGTAACAACACCAAGGAACAACGCATGAGACAATTGTCTCTTTCTACGGGAAAGGTGGCAGAGTATTGGCGGCGTACCGACGTGGCGGGGTGGACACCTTATACAATAGTGAGCAGCTATGAAGATGGAAATTCCTGGTTTCTCGGGGACATGAAGGAAGGAAATCCGATGCCGGTGTGGGAAGCTATGGCAGTAGGATGGTCGCCCCAGGCTGTAAGTATGGATATATGGGACGTTAACTTCGTGCCAGGACAAATGCAAAAAATTCCATTACATTTCTTTAACGACTTGGACGAGAGCAAGACGATGCAGGCAAGTGTCAAAGTGCTTGATGCTAATGGCAGGATAGTTTTGGAACAAGGCTGTGAGGAGTCTGTGGAACCATTTTCTCACCATATTGTAGATGTTGTTGTAACCATGCCGGAAAAAACAGGAAACTACACACTTCAGGCTGAGCTGAAGAACCGTCCGACGTGGGTCACTCATCCCGTGGTATCAGAATGGGGCATCCGTGTGTTCCGTGCCACTGTGCCTGACTGCGTGGCAAATACCAGTATTTATACTCCTGAATATGAGAAAGAGATAAGAGAAATGTTGAACGCACAGAAACTCACAGTGACGGCAGATGAGGAAAAAGCAGATGTGGTTTTGATTTCATCAAAATCGTGGAAACGGATGACATCGAATGACATTAGTGTGAGAAGGCTTGTTGAGGAGGCAATCAACCGGGGTACGTCTGTTGTGATGCTTGATGTCGGACCACAGTCTTTGGGGAAAGGATACCCTGTAGATGGCCAGAGCTTGAAGAGCCTGCTCAACCCTCCTTCTGTGTCGAATCCTCGAATACAGGACCAGAAGCTGTTTGGCAGCATAATCTTACATTTCAAGGAAGCGGCTGAGTCTGAGACGAACATATTTCCTGATGTGAAGAACAACAGGTTATGGCAGAAATTGCCGAAAGACTATCGTGGAATGTGGAACGGTTTACGCGGTGACTTGGTGATGCCAGCTTGGGAGATGGAGGTGCAGGGTGTGAATGCCGACCTCTTCTTAGAACAGTGGATAGCCCGTGGGGCAGATGAGGCGGTTATAAAGAGCGGAAATCCATATTATGCTTATGAGTTGCATGGCTACTACGATTTTTCCACTAAAGCTGATGATCCGGAGGCTAAGCAAAGACTGAAGACATCTGTGATGCAGAAGATTGAGGATGCTCCTTCGCTTGCCGTTTTCATTAATCCAAACATTCCCATTAAGCAGACAGATATAGCAGCTGGATATAAGAATGCCAATACAGGCATGGCAACAAGTATGCAGCGAATGGTAAATGCCGGCAAAAACCTGACAAAGGTGCCTGTTGTGAGTATAAAGTTTGGTCAAGGTAAAGGCAATATGCTCGTATCTCAACTGCTTACTGCAGGGCGTATGGCTGACATAAACAAAACTGGCAAAACTTTCGACCGTCGTTATGATGAAACGGCAGTACAGATGGTGCTGAATATGATTGAGCAAGTGTTACAATATTAAAGAAAAAAAGAAGTCTGATATGAAAAAAATACTCCTGTCTCCTGTTTTAGTGGCATTGGCAATCAACGTCGGAGCTCAAAAGAACAGCAACGTTATATCCCGGTCGTTTGAGTTGCGTTATGTTACAAATGACACAAAAGCCAACGGAGAGACCGATTATAAGGGTGCGACAGAATGGATGGACACCAACCTGCGTATAGACTACCTCCATCAATGGCAGCAGTATGCATCTAAGTTTTTCGACGATCCAACTCTTGCAGAACAGGTGGTTACTGCAGATGAGGTTCGTGAGGCGATGAGTCGACTGAAACCACAGCCGTTACCACAGGTGAGACGTGAGTTGAGACTCGACGAGTGGAGATGGGCTCCTTCGAAAAACCATTTTCTTCCGCTTCAGCGACAGTACTCATTTACTCCTCAGACTTATTGTTTCCGTATGGAGTGTGACATAGAGGGACAAGGAAGTCTGAGATTTATGAGTGGGCAGACGGTGGCTTGCGAGTATGTAAACGACGGAAAAAAGCATAAGGCTGTTTTTGAGGTTGACCTTTCCGAGCGTCGCTATAACTTAAAGCTTGACGGGCAACTCGCAGTAGACTTCCAGCCACTGCAAACCATAGACGGCACCATTGACGGCCTGGTGGTCAGCGGTGTCTATGCCGACAATATTTGGGGCGTGGGATATACTAAGACCACCGACACGAAACGCCTGAACCAGCCTCTTTTTGCCAAGACTTTTCTCGATGTCAGCAGCAGGAAAGCCGTAGTCACTGAAGGATGGACAAATCCCTGCTATAATGATTCAGAATGGGAGACTTGCACATTGCCCAAGAACCACGGCACTGAGCGTCATGAAGGCGAGGCGCTGTTACTGCGCAAATGGGTGGATGTGAAAGATTATGAAAAGGCATACTTCGAATTGGAGTCGCTCTTCCCCAGTGGAGAGCTTTGGGTTAACGGAAAGGTTGTAGAGGTGATGAAAGATGCCCACAGAAAAATAGTTGATGTCACGAAATACCTCAATCCCGGTTCCAAGAATCTGCTTTGCATAAAGATTGACCCGTTCCATGCCAATTTCAAGCAGATGATGCACCACTGTCCTACTGACCCCAACATCGGTTGGTTTGCCGGACGGGCAAAGTTGCACCTTACAAAAGCCATACATGTGAGCGACCTATATGCCTATGCCAACAACATTAATGGTGATATTACGGCGGAGGTGACAGTGAAAAACACGTCCTATACTTTCTTCCGTGGCCAGCTGCAGGTGTTGCTGAAAGACTGGTTCCCGTCGGAAGGCGAAGAGTTCGTGGCCGATTCGATGATGATAGAGATGGATCCACAGCAGACGAGGACATATAAGCTGCGCTTTCATGTAGATAACCTCAAAATGTGGTCTGTGCGGAAACCGCAGCTCTACCAAGTTCGCGCATTGCTCGTCAACAGCGAGAGCGGCAAAAAGACTGAGACTTTCTCTGCCGTCGACGGCGACCTGGCACGTACACGCGAGCTGTATATCGACAAGTTGACCGATGACTATGTGGTGACTACAGGTTTCAGAACCATAGAGCAGGATGGAGGCACTTTCCGAATCAACGGGCAGCCGGAGCTTTTGCGGGCTCCGCTCTATTTCGGGCAGCGCTTCCCCTTGGAGCGTGATGCCCTCGACCTGCTGTGCCCGCGCGGCGAGGACATAATGAAAGAGTTGCTCGCCGTGAAGAAGATGAACGCCAACGGCATGCGGATGTCTGCCCATTGGAGTGATGACAATCCGCAGGACGGCACCAACGACCCTCGTTTCACAGAGATGGCAGATTAGCTGGGGCTGATGTTTATTTGGCAGACGGCATCGTGGATACGCTTGCGCTCTCCGCTCGTGGCAGACTTCGACGGCATGGCCGCCGATGTGCGCCAGTTGCGCAATGCTCCGAGTATCGTCATCTGGCAGCCGTCAAACCATCCTTCTCTTACAGATTGGAAATCGGCCATGACTTACTGGCACAAGGTGTATGACGCAATCTATCCCAACGACACCACACGTCTCATCACTCCTACAGCCGATTTTCGCCATACGCGGGTATATAATGACGATGGCACGCGCGACAACAAGCGACGACCTATGGACTATTGCGATCCGGTGTGGACAGCCGACCGTATAAGTCGCGGGTTGATGGACTATCCCACGGGATTCGGTCAGGACTGGGAGTATCTGCGTCGCTGGCCGTTCCCCCATAAGTGGCCGGGCAACGCCGATATAAACAGCTTCCTAAACTCTCCCGACCGTGCCTACTTCAATTTTGAGCAGGAGGAAACCATCGGTCAGATGAACTGGGAACTTTTCAAGGGCACTCCGGTCTACAAATACCACAGCTATGAGTGGGACTATGACGAAGGGTCTATAGGCAGGAAGCTTACATGTGATGAGTGGCGCGAGAGCCAGGCGTGGCAGGCTTTCTCTGCATACGAGTGTATACGCTAGATGAGATGGCTTGATTATGACGGACTGTCATGGTGCTGTATGTGGGGAGGTGCAAATATGGGTACGTATCAGAAGCCTCTCATTGATGCATTGGGGCACAAAAAACTGGCGTTCTATGCCCATCGCATGGGATTCCAGCAGCAGCTGGCAGGCTCTAAGGACGTGGATATGGTCTATGGACCCGACGACAGGCCGGTTGTGGTGGCGTTGAACCTTGGAGCTGAGCAGCAAGCCGATGTAGCCGTTACGGTCAAGAACGTCAAAGGCAAGAAGGTTCACTCGCAGATATTCAAAGGTGTCACTCTCGGGCAGGGAAGAACTGCCACAGACATCGGGAAGCTCAGTCTGCCCAAGCTGCCCGACGGATTCTATTTCTTTGAGTATGAAATTCTGAAGCGATTTTTGTAAGTTACATCGATTGAGATGCTGTCACGCTCGCGGATATATACTGAGACCTCTTGTCCGCAAAAAGCAATGGTTGAAGAGTCTGTCTGATTTCCAGGGAAATATTATGAAAGCAAGTAATGGCTGAACCTGCATCCGCAGTCCAGCCATTGATAGAATTGCAAACAGAAATAATTTGATCAGGTCTCTATTCATTGATACCCCAAATGGCATTACCGCCAATGCTGTTTCTTTGTTTGGAATACTGTGCGTCATCAGAATATGTCTCCTCATCTTTGTAGAATCTCATTGTACTGTTCGATCCTGTCAAGATTGATGCCTGTGTATAGGCCGTGTATATTCCTATGCTTGGTGTAATATATGTTTTCTTGATGCTCATAGTTTGCTCCTCCATTTTTATTTGATGAATGTTTTCTTTCCGTTCACGATATATATGCCATGTCCGGGTGAGGTGACGCGCTGGCCTTGCAGATTATAGATAATATTGTCGGCCGGCTCATCGATATTGAGTACGGAGTCGATGCCTGTTGCCTCTTTGTCGAAGAGGAAGCCGCTTATAGAGCGGACCTCTGACGGGCTCTCTATATACAGGTAACTTTTGCCTGCTTGCAGCTCACGGCCGTTATTGGCCTTGAAGAACCCGACTTTTCCGTCGTGCTTGCTCAGGATAAAGACCTTGCCATAGTCACAGCCCGTGGTGACACCTACAGTCTTTGTCTCGAAATTGCTTTGCAGAAGGTTTGTGCCGCTCACGTCGGTCCCGTTACCTGCTACCAACACCTCGTATGAGCCTTTTGCCGCTTTAAGCAGCAAGCCGGTCCCGGCGGCAGGATTGTCTATCGGGTTGGAGAAGTTAACATCGTCGCCGTCGGCTGTGGCATAGAACGCCTCCACGCCGGAGCCGGTAAAGTCTAAAGCCTGTTCACTGCAGTACGTGGCATAGCCGATATCGCTAATCGTGATGTTGGCTACATCGACCGGCTCGTACAGGCGCACCGCCTTGAGCGGCTTAAATTTATATTGGTCGGTGTTGGGATTATGAACCAATACTTTTTCTGTTGGTTCTGTGATACTTTTGTTTGGCTGATACACCTCATACTCTGCAAAATCGTAGGCCGTGGCGGTGGTTGTGTTTACATAGTAGCCGTAGTTGCATGCCAGGCCTATCCCTTTGGCGAACGAATAGCGGGTGTCAAGGTTGCTGTTTTGCACAGAGATGCCTGCGATAGCAGTATTGTTTTTTATGTGCCCAAATACCTGGTCGCTTGGCAAACCGGAAATCATTACGTTGGAAGCGTCTTTCCAGTTGAAGCCGCTCTCATCCTTAGTGGATGCAGTAAACACCGTCTCGTCTGTAAGATCAACCACTGTGCGGCCAAGAGAGTAACGATAACCGAGAGCGAGGGTCAGGATTCCAGAGTCGGCAAAGCCGGATGATGCGGCTTTGAATTGGTATTCCGCTTTTCTTGCCGGCTCAAAAGTATTTCCGCTGAGCGCTGTCCAATCTGCAGCTTCACCACCTTTGTAATAATATGTGACGGCATCTTCATCAATGTTGCTGACCGAAAGGGTGGCCACAGGTTTGTAGAGACCGTCGCGTACCGGCTGTAACTCAACGTTTGCCTTAGGGGTACTGACAGTATAGATCGGCGTGGTTTCTGTAGATGTCCAGACTGTAATTTTGGTAATACCCTGACGGCTGCCATCTGCTGTCGATGATACAATCAAGTCAAGATTGACAAGTTCTCCTTCAGAAGATTCAATTACGTAGGTCTCACCGTTGGTTAAAACGGTTCCTGAATCAACGTTACGCAACACGTTATTAAGCACTTTCAGAGTCACGCCATCACTTTTATATGCCTCCCATGATATTCGGTCCCCTTTCGTGAGAGAGACAACGGACAGATATCTGGATTTACCTTTGAGATATAACTGGCCTAATGTTCCATTGTTGACATCTGCCTGCCATTCCCCAGAATTGTCAAATGCAAAACGGCCGTCCAAGCCTGTTGCATTTGACGGGCTGTAGACATCTTTGCCATCGGCTGTCGTGTGGTGTTTCACGTCGGTAAAAGAAAGTACACTCCCTTTTGCTATGGCTGTTCCATTGAAATTGTACACATGTTCCTTCTTGGGCTCCAGAGGATTGAAACCATAGGTGGAGAGGCTGCCTAATGTGGATATATAGGCTTGGTTGTTAAGGCTCTTGGCTGTAGTGGCTTTCGTGAACTGGGTAGCACCTTGGCTGGTGGTCAACACATAGCTGTCGGCAGGCGCTGAGCCTTCCCCCACAACGGAAGTGAGAAGATTAGTCTGTGCAAGCACCGGGGCATCGCCCTCTATGACGGGAACATTCACTGTAGACTCTTCACCCATAAGCACCAGTCCTGTGTTAGCCGGAACTTGAAGCACCTGCTCAAGGTCTATCTTGCCTGTAGCGTCGTCGAAGCCTGTAACCACGTAAGCTTTGAACAAATCGGTGAATGGTGAGAAGTCGAGAGGCTTGTCGCTGGCGAATGTCTCGATCTGGTCGGCGCCTATAAGAACGTTGACTGTCTCAGGGGTCTTCACCTCAATTTTCTTTATATGGGCTGCACCCGATGTCTGAAAGCCGATGTGGGTGGGAAGAGTCACATTGTACTTTATGCGAAAAGTGACCGTACCGCCGCCTGTACCTACCTCATCTGAGGTAATTACTTCGGCATATTCATCCATGTCCTGGCCCAGCTTGACTCTGATGGTGTTCTTGGAGGCGGCAGCGGTGATGCTGACTAACTGGCCGGCGATCAGCTTAGGCACAAACATAGTGGGGTCACCTGTGACGAATACCATATAGCCTTTTGATGTATGCAAAGCCACGCGGTTGCCTTGGGGAGAGGAAAAATAGAGTCCTTTGGTCTCTGGGATTACGTAGTCGGAGGAAGTGTGCAGTTGCTCTTCGTCCATACCGTTGCCACGCCGGTAACCATAGTCTTTGTGCTGATTCCACAGTGTGCCGCTGCTCAGTGCGACTTCGGCTGTCAGGGCATCTTTTGTCTCCTGGGAATAAGAGGTGAGATCCCATGAGCGGTTGTCGGGATCAGGCACTTCCACACCGTCCATCACACTTTCCTTAACGGGAAACTCCTCAACCTCGACTGCCTGACCTTCCACCAGTGCGAGCTCTACCAGGAGGTTGTACATTTTTTTTCCTAAATATTCAGTGGCTTGGCGGTCGAAATGAAGGTTGTCGGAGAGAAGGGTGGCGTTCTTCATGTCAATCACATAGCAGTTGGGGTCTTCTGCCGCCACCCGCTTCTGTGCTTCCTCCACAGTGGCGTTATATTGCGTGGAGCGGCGGCATACCGTACCGAATATGAATGGTAACGTCTTGTCTGCCTCATCGCCGGTCTTGTTGTATATGGCCTGGCGCATATAGGCTATCATAGTCTTGAAGTTCTCGTAGTAGTTTCCGGAGGCGCTACGGTCGCTCTCGCCTTGGTGCCACATAATCGCTTTCACGTCGTAGCCGTTGTCAAGGGCTGCCAGTGTGCCGTCTACGAGGGAGGCAAAGCCCTCGGTGAGGTTTTTTGTCAGAGAGTTGTTGTTGGCGTACTCGGGCTGGGTGATGTCATCGCCTTTATAGGCATAGTGGGTCTGCATCCACTCGGAGTCGGCATACCAGATGGGGAGTTTCTCCGCTGTGACACCGGGTGCGATGGCAGTGCCGCCGTATGCGCATTTGATGGCATAGAAGTCACGGTGCAGGGCCTGCTCTATCCAGTAGTTGGCTACATCGCAGAAGGCGTAACGGGTTCCTTCGGCGAATGTCCGGGTTTCGAACGAGCTTTTGGACGGGTTGCCGCAGATGCTGGCGTATTTTAAATAGGTGTAGGGCGAATATGGTGCTGTGCCAGCCTTCATGTAGTCTGGCAGGTTTTTTACATTCTCGCGCCCGTCGGCATTCGACTGGCCGGCATAGATAAATACAGGTGCTTTCTGTGCCGATGCCGGATTGACAGTCAGCCAGGACAGTGTGCTTACAAGTAGCAATAACAGCAGATTTTTACGTTTCATAGTTTTAGTTGTTTTTGATTTTCGCTGCAAAATTACCCATAATTTCATTAATCAATGTCAAAGGGTGTTGTTCGTTTGTCAGAGGGGGTTGCTATGCACGAAAAAAAGTCCATTTTGCAATATTTTTGTCCTTTTACAACATTTTTTACACCATTTATGCAACATTTTTCGTCTAAAACAACTATATTTGCGGTATGAAACGTATGCCTGTAATAGTTGTGGTTGTGATGCTTTTGGGCTGTTTGCCTGTCCTAAGGGCCCAGACGAGCTTGTCTGACTTTATAAGGATAGACATGCGCGACGGGCTGCCAGAGTCTCGTGTGCGCAACCTCAGACAGACCCCTGACGGAGAATTGATAGTTGCCACTGCCGGCACAATAAGCCTATACGACGGCACACGTTTCGCAGTCTTCAACCTTGCCCCTGAATACAGACATACGCTGACCGGTTATCGTGGGAAACGACATCTGAGTTGTGACAGCACAGGAATCGTATGGCTGAGAAACGACAACAGCCTCTATGTGCTTGACGCGCGGCGAAGAGTCTTGGTGAGCAACCTGGACAGCCTCATGGCTGGCAGAGGACTGACGGTAGAACAAATCAGCCGGTGGCCGGCTGAGTCGGATTGGCAAGCGAATCCGCAGTATGAGCGTGTAAAGTCACTGGTAGACGATGAGATTACCTCACTCCTGAGTGATTGCTATGGTGGATTGTGGACGGGACTGAAAGACGGAGGATTGTTATACTATAATCCTGCCCGCAGGCGGCAGTTTATGTCCACAGATACAATTTTCGGCTACGACCGTCAATATCCGTTCTGCTCGTCGCATGCAAGCGAGCTCTCCGCACGATTTGCGCCGGCTGCCACGAACTGCACTCTCGACGAACGTGATTTGGATTATACTTTCTTGGGTACACGGTCGGGCATTATGATTATAGACCGCCAGGAGAGGCTCGTGGGGGTGATTGATAAGGACTACGGCCTGAGCACAAACAATATAACATCGCTGATAAAGGATAAGCGCGGAGATGTGTGGGCTGCTACGGCAGATGGGCTGACGCGCCTTCACCAGACGGGGCGAGACTCGTTCGCTATCGTAAACTACGGCCCTCTCGACGGGGTGGACACGCGTGGACGGGAGTTTGCCACGTGTGCGACACACTGTGAGCCGTCTGGACTCGTCACCGTGGGATTTGCAGGAGGTACTTGCAGGTTCAACCCTGACTCTGTCAATGCCCTGCGTTATACATTCTACTTCCCGCGGCTTCAACCTGACCTGTCAGAAGCCTCTGCGGTCAGGAGCTTTTCACAATGGTGGTGGCAGTGGCTTATAGTTATTTTTGTGGCCGTGGCATCAGCTTGGGCGGCTGTGCGTGTCGCAAGAAGACGATGGAGGAGAGGCGAGGAGAATAAAAAGAAAGCGGAGATTGACGGTATGGCGACAGACGTGGCACGTAATATCGCTGAGGAAAACAAGTTGCCGTCGGCAGACGAACTGTTTTTGGATAAATTAAACCGCATTATCGGGCAGCATTTAGCCAACGAGGATTTCTCGGTACAGACGCTCAGTGAAATGATGGCAATGGACCGCACTGTGCTCTACCGCCGTATGCTGGCTCTGACGGGAGTGTCGCCATCTGTTTACATCAAAGGTATACGTATGCGCACAGCTCAAAAGCTGCTTGTCGACACCGACATGTCTCTAAACGACATCGCATTCAAGACCGGCTTTTCCACAACAAAATATTTTTCTGCGAGCTTTAAGGAGAATTTCGGCTCCACACCTAGCGACTACCGCGAAAAACACAAAAACACAATTTCTGATTAACACGGGGGGGCGTGTCGTAAGATTCTCTATGTTGCAAAGTAGTTTTCTCCATGCTTTTTGATGGAGAAAGGCACTAACTTTGCATTCGGAAAAGATTAACGAATAAAACCTGATTAATTATGGTCAAAGCTTGGAGAGAAGTGGTCTCGATTCCGACATACGAGGTCGGAAAACCGGAGAAAAATCCTATGTTTCTTGAGAAACGTGTGTATCAAGGGTCGAGTGGGGTGGTGTATCCCTATCCCGTGATTGAGTCGATTGCCAATGAGCCTGTACCACATGACTGGAACGTGGTGTATCTGGAGAATGAATATATAAAGGTGATGGTAATGCCAGAGCTGGGAGGTAGGATTCAGATGGCATATGACAAAATCCGTAAACGCCATTTTGTTTATTACAACCACGTTATCAAGCCCGCGCTGGTAGGTCTTGTGGGACCGTGGATCAGCGGAGGAATCGAGTTCAACTGGCCGCAACACCACCGTCCGACAACCTACATGCCAGCCGACAGCACAATAGAGGAGAATGAGGACGGATCAGTGACGGTGTGGGTGAGCGAGATGGAGAAGATGTTCCACCAGAAAGGAATGGCTGGATTCACATTGCGTCCAGGCTGTGCTTATCTGGAGATTAAAGGTGTGCTCTACAACCGCACTGACGTGCCGCAAACATTCCTTTGGTGGGCAAATCCTGCTGTAGAGGTGAACGACCAGTACCAATCAGTGTTCCCACCTGACATCAATGCCGTATTTGATCATGGCAAACGTGCCGTTTCTTCGTTCCCGATTGCTACAGGCACCTATTACAAGATGGATTATTCAGCAGGTGTCGATATTTCTAACTATAAGAACATCAAGGTGCCCACAAGCTATATGGGTGTGAACAGCCGCTTCAATTTCGAAGGAGGGTATGAAAACGACACTCAGGCTGGCATGCTGCATGTGGCAAGCCACCACTTCTCACCAGGCAAGAAACAGTGGACCTGGGGCAATGGTGACTTCGGACGTGCGTGGGACCGCAACCTGACAGACGAGACATCGCCGGAAGAGGCTAAACTGTGGGGCATTGACAGAGATGGATTCCGTCCATATATCGAACTGATGGCTGGAGTTTATACCGAAAACCAGCCCGACTTCACATGGCTCATGCCTTACGAGGAGAAACGTTTCGTGCAGTACTTCATGCCATATCGTGAGTTGGGTGTCGTCAAGGAAGCCTCAAAGGACATCATCATGAATATCAACAAGCATGGTGATGGCTGCATACAATTCAAGGTCTTTGCCACCTCAAAGCAGGAAGTACGCATCGAACTCGCTGACGACAAAGGTACTATATATTATAACAGAGTGGTGACTGTGACCCCTGAGAAGGTGCTGACAGAGGTGCTTGAAACAGGAAACGCCAAATTTGAGGAACTGAACCTTCGTATCTACAAGACCCTTTATGGCAAAGAGCGCACAGTGTTACATTGGCATGCTGAGAGCGACGAGATACGTCCTATACCCGACAGCGCAGAGGCAGCCTTATTACCTGAACAGATTAAGACCAACGAACAGCTCTTCTTGACTGGCCAGCATTTGGAACAGTACCGCCACGCTACGTGGAGCCCTGTGGATTACTATGAGGAGGCGCTTCGACGTGATCCCAACGACATCCGCTGTCTGAATGCTCTTGGTCTGTGGTATATCCGCAAATGCCGTTTCAGCCGTGCAGAGCAATATCTGCGTAAAGCTGTTAAACTGTCTCAAAAGCGCAATCCGAACCCTTACGATAGTGAGCCAATCTACAACTTGGCACTGGCACTGAAGTATCAAGACAAATATGATGAGGCATACGAGTTGTTCTGGAAATCTACATGGAGCAAGGCACAAGCTGATGCCGGATACTTCGAGGCTGCCAAAATTTCAGTAAGGCAAGGACGCTTGGACGATGCGCTCGACGAACTGGACCGCTGTCTTGTCTTTGGTGCCCACAATCAGAAAGCATTGGCTCTGAAGGCTGTTGTGCTGAGACTGATGGACCGTAAGGAATGTGCCGTGGAATTATGTTTGGCATCCCTGAAGACCGACCTCTTCAACTACGGCTGCCGCTATGAGCTCTATCTGCTGACGGGCGACAGGCAGATACTTTCCGAAATGACAGGTTTGCTGCAAGGTCTGGCAAAGAATTATGACGAGATTGCACTCGACTATCAGGCTGCCGGACTATATACAGAGGCGCAAGCCATCTGGCAACTGGCAGAACAGGCAGGAGCCGTCAGCCCCATGACTTACTATTGTCAGGGACTGTGGGATAAAGCCGAGCAGACCTGTCCTGACTATTGTTTCCCCAATCGTGCTGAAGAGGCTATTGCTTTGGAGACAGCCAAACGAGAGAATCCAACAGGAGCAAGAGCGCCATACTATCTGGGATGCCTATACTATGCAGCCCGACAGTACGATCTCGCCATCGAGAACTGGGAACTCTCATCACGTCTCAATCCGCAGTTTCCGTCAGTATGGCGCAATCTGGCTTTGGCGCGCTTCAACAAGCAAGACCGTCAGCAGGAAGCCCTGGAATATATGGAGCTTGCGTTCTCACTCGATACTACCGATGCCCGCACACTTATGGAGCTCGACCAGCTTTACAAGCGATTGCAGAAGCCACATCAGTTCAGGCTTGAGCACTTGCAGAAATATCCCGGGCTTATCAGTCAGCGCGATGACCTCGTGCTGGAGGAAATCACCCTTCTAAATCAGGTTGGTAGATATAGTGAGGCAAGAGAGAAACTCGATGTCCACAAGTTCCATCCTTGGGAGGGAGGCGAAGGAAAAGTTCCGGCTCAATACCAGATTTGCCGTGTGGAGCTGGCAAAGAAAGCCCTGAAGGAAGGAAACGCCGACTTCGCTATTGAGTTGCTCAACCAATGTCTGGAGTATCCGCATCACCTGGGCGAGGGTAAGCTCTATGGTGCCCAGGAGAACGACTTCTACTACCTGCTTGGCTGTGCATACGACATGAAAGGGCAGGGCGAGAAAGCGCATCAGTGCTGGGAGGAAGCTACCGTCGGCCCGCAGGAACCTGCCGCGGCAATGTATTACAACGACGCCAAGCCCGACAAGATTTTTTACCAGGGACTGGCACTTCTAAAACTTGGCCGTCAAGGCGAGGCAAACGGAAGATTCTATAAGCTCGTCAACTATGGCAAGCAGCATATCTTCGAGCATATCACCATGGATTACTTCGCTGTGTCGCTGCCTGACCTGCTTATATGGGAGGACTCGCTCGACGTGAAAAACCGCATCCATTGTATATACATGTTGGCTTTGGGTTATTACGGACTGGGCGACAAAGAGCATGCGGAACGTTACCTCAGTGAAATGGAGAGCCTCGATGTCAACCATTACGGCATACAAGCATTCCGCTCGCTGATGACCTTATAGGATTTTGATACTAAAGACCGATTTGGGTTTACACCCACTTACTTAGAAAAAAGAAACCGACCGTCATATAAGGATTACTATATGACGGTCGGTTTCTTTTATGAGCTTTTGGAAAAAACTTTTACTCTTTCCAGTATTCCTCAAGACGCTTGGCGTCCTCCTCGGTGATGTGGGTGACTGCACCGTGTTTCTGCTCGGAGAATCCGTCGCGGTGGGTGGGTCCGTCGCCGAATCGTCCCAGATGCTTGAAAGTCTTGAAGTCTGTGGTCTCCATAAATCCGAAATTGTGGGGCTTGATGGAGAAAATGTCGTACATAAGCAGCCACTTGTCCTGACCGATGAGCTTGAACATGGTGGGTGCCTCGCATGACCCTTTCTCTGCGTCTATCTGGGGTTTCTGGTACACATATCCACGATTTATGTGGTCGGACACCGCCATCTTGATGCCGGCAGGGCCCTCCTGCGAGCAGTAGGTCATGCAATAGCGACCGTCGGGCATCGGGATGATGTCGGCGTCGAGTATCTGAACTTTCTCGTCAGGATATTCGAATAGCAGCTGCGGCTCGGTTATGAGAGCTGTGAAATCATCGTTGGCGTATGAGTAATAGAGCTTTGTCTTACCCTTTCCTGTGGGACGTATGGTGAAATAGACCATAAGCTTTCCCTCCTCGGGGTCGTAGATGGTCTCAGGTGCCCATGCGCATCCTAACTGTCCAAAATGCTCTGGGAAAGCCTCATCGATACGGAAGACGGTGTGTGTCCAGTGAATAAGGTCGCGGCTTTTCATAAGAACCAGTCCGCGGTTGTTGCCCCATCCGAATTCCTTGCCGTCACGCTCCCACTCGGTGTCGCGGAATCCCTCACGCTGTCCGAAGATATGCAGGTCGGTCATCGCCACGTAGTATGTACCGTCGGGGCCGCGGTAGATGTGCGGGTCGCGGATGCCGTGCTGCTGTGCAATGGTGTCACCGCTGACCACCGCCTTGTCGCCGTTCAATGCTTTCCATGAGTATCCGTCACGGCTGAGAGCCATGTGAAGGCTGTGGTCGGCATCCTTGTGGTAAACCATGAGGTAGGCTCCCATCTGCGGAATCTCCTTGACACCTTCTGCCGTCGCCGGGATTGGACGTATGCTTCCGTCGCTGTTATAACGCATAGGCTCAGCGATAATGCTGCGGCTGTAGCCCGTGCCGTCGGGCAGGCCTCCGTTATGTGAGAAGAAAATCCACTGGTCGCGGAACTTCACTATGGCGGGGTGGGTGGTGTTGGAGTTGCCTGCAATCTCACTGATGATACCCATCGGAGTGTATGGCCCGCCGATGTTGTCGCTGACTGCGTAGGCGATTTTCTCGGGCCACTCGGAGGCGTATGTGAGATAATATTTGCCTTGGTACTTATGTACCCACGGGGCTTCGGTGAACCGGGGCACGTCTATCTGATGGATCTCGCCGTCGATTTCAACCATGTTGTCTTTCAGTTTGGCGTAATAGCATTCCTTGTTGCCCCAGATAATATATGGCGTGCCGTCGTCGTCGATGAGAATAGCGGGGTCAATGACACACCAGCTGTGTTTTGAAGCGAAGCAGTCTTCCTTGGTGAGCAGAGGCTTGCCGAGCGCATCCTTGTAAGGACCTGTGATTATGTCGCTCACCGCCACTCCGATTCCACACCAGTTGGTGGACACATACCAGTAATATCTACCATCTTTGCCTTTTGCCACATGTCCTGCGTAGGCCTGCTTGCTCTCTGCCCACTTGAAATCCTCAATCCTCAGGGGAACGGGGTACTCCGTCCAGTGCCTCATGTCTGTGGTGGAATAGAGCAGCCAGTCGCGCATGACATAGTTGCTTTGTCCTCCCTCCATGTCGTGTCCGGCAAAAAGCCAGAGTGTGTCGTTCTCCACCAGCACTGCCGGGTCGGCAGTGTGCTTGTCGCGGAAGATGGGATTGCCCTTGCTCTCGAACTCACGTTTATATGAAATTTCCTCTTGCGCCATAACGCAGAACGTATGGCTGAGTAGAATGATGGTAGCCAGTGCTTTTTTCATGTCTGTGATGATTGGGTATCCTATAGTTTGAAATATTTCTTGCCGTTATAGATGTAGAATCCTCGTTGCGGATTGTGTATGCGGATTCCCTGCATATTGTAGACAGAATTGCTGTCTGCCTGCCATTTAGATGTCTCTATTCTTGTCGCTACGCTGATATAATCATCCACATTCGCCACGAAGTTTATGTCGTGAATCTCACTTGAGCCGTCTGAGCTGGTGGATGTCAGCCCGAAGATGGTCTGTCCCATGCACACGCTCGGACGCTCTCCTGTAAAGTTGTCGTAGAGGTTGCTCTTTGTCATGTCCCAAGCCACCAGTGTCTGCCGCTGCCCTTCGAGTGAAATGGTCTTGACCGTAGTCGGCTCAACCTGCGACGCGCGGTTCTTTCCGTTAAGCCACCACAGGTATGAGGCGTTAGAGGCTGTGCTCAGGTTCGTGCCGCGCACGATTAGAAATGTCTGGCTTTTGTCTATGTCATAATCCAGATTCTGGTACTTCATCATCAGTGCGATGTTGTTGTTTCCCTTGCTCCGAGCCATAATGACATTTCGCTCAGTATCGTAGGATATGTTGGATGTCGGAATGCGGTTGGCGTCGCCTGTGGTCCAATCTTCAGCCTTGAAACGGTATGCGTTGGCAAAGGGATTGTAGCCTTTCATCAGGCGCAGATAGTAGAGTCCGGGGGTGAGTGTGCCTTCTGTAGCGGCAAGACGCACGGTGAACTGTTTTTTCACCTGTCCCTGCGCATCTGTGACGAGGGATGCTGGTATGGGGTATTCGATATTGAAGAATCCGTTCACCACGTTCTTTGCGGTTTCAGGGATAACTATATCCGCAATTTTCTGTCCGTCAACGAGCAGCGATGCCTTGCGCCCCTTGTCGGCTGTCGTGAATCGGCAGAGAATGGAGAGTGCGTTATCCTCACCGTCGGGGTTGAACAAAGTGTATTGCACATAGCCTCCTGCCCTTGCGTCGCGGTAGTTCTCTCCGTTATAGTTGCCTTTGCTGGAGTCGGAGGAGTAGTTGTACTCATGTCCGGCCTCGCTCTGCTGCTCGCCTGGAGCCACGAAGTCGAGAGTTCGGGCCTGCAGCGCCTCGTTGGCGGCCTCCGTCTGCGCCATGGGGCTGTTGGCGAAGTTCTCGGCGGTCTGCTGATACCAGTAACATGAGTAGCGTGCATGGTGGATTTGGTAGAACGGCTGCAATGTCAGCGTGCTCCATTTGTATGTCTCCACGCCTTCACGGCTGGCGTCGAGTGTGAAGGTGAGTTTTGAGAGGTCGGCCTCCTTGATTCTGCCGAGCACCTCCGACCGCTCTCCGATGAGCAGGGGCGCAGACAGCAGGTTCTTAGACGATGCCATCGAGCCGGGTGCGTGGTCCATACGGCCGGCACCCGCATATTCGTTGGGAAGGGTCTCGTCTTCCGCTGACACGTTGGCGGCCAGCAGGATCGGTCCGTATTTGAACGCAATATAGTCAGTGTAGTTGGGGCACTCCTCGTAACGGAGCTCCATGGGCAGATCCACGCTGATGACATCGCCTACATTCCAGTCTCGTGTAATCTCCGCATAGCTGGCCACTCCCTGCTCCTGCTCGTTCCACGGACCATTCATTTTCTCGTAGTTCACCAGTATCTGGAAGTCTTTGCCCACCCATGCCGGATGACGAACGGCGATGGTGTATCTGCCGGCTTTCCCCACGGTCAGCTTGGTCTTTGACTCGAAGGGGAATGTTGTCTCCTGGGTAATGACAAAGTCGTCGCTCTCCAGCTTTGAGGGTGTGAAGAGGTTGACATAGAGTTTGTCAGCTCCGTCGTGTGTATAGATGAAATGTCCGTACTTAGAGTGGTTCTCCATGCCGGTTCCAACGCAGCACCACATTCCTTGGTTCACCTGTGAGTATATGCGGTAAGCCTGTGGGCGTAGGGTGGTGAAATAAACATAGCCTCCTGTCGCAGGATCCTGGGTGGAGAGGATGTGGTTCCACATTGCTTGTTCGTAGAAATCAACATATTTGGCGTCGCCGGTGCGGTCGCCCATCATCTCAGAGAGTTTCAACATGTTGTTGGTGTTGCACGATTCCGGTCCGTCGAGGTGGTCAATATAGCGGTTGGAGCTTGCCTCTGTGAGGAAATGCTCGGCCACGCTGTTGCCTCCTATGCACACCGTGCGGTTTTGAGCAACGTCAGTCCAGAAATTCTCAGCCGCTTTCGTGAACTTTCCTGCCGATTCGTCCTGCTCACCGATGCGCTCCATTCCTATGTATTTGGGAACCTGTGTGTTGGCATGCTTGTTGTCGAGAAACGTGGTGTTGAGGGATTGCATGCCGTCGAGCATAGTGTTGTGGGTGTAACGCTTAGCGGCGGTGAGGTATTTGCTGTCGCTGAAAAGCTGGTAGGCGTCGAGAAGCGACTCGTTCATGCCACCGTGCTCACAGTTGAGGAATCCCTGCAAGTCGGTGTCGCTGACTTTTGCAATCAAGTTCACGCTCCAGTCGGCCATCTTGCGGAACGCCTCCTTGGCATCGGCATTTCCACCGTAGATATATGCATCTCGCAGACCTGCTAGAATCTTGTGCTGGCAGTAGAACGGCACCCATCCCCAGTTGCCGCCTATTGTGGCTGTGCTGCCTTTGTACAGGTCTATCCAAGACTGGTTGATAGGTTGGCCGCCGATGAATCCGTAAAGCCCCTCTGTGTTTGTGTCGTAGTTGTCCTGACAGTCCTTCATCACGCTGACCATATAGTCCATACGCTCTTTCAGCCGGGCTTTTGTCTCTGAGTCACGGCAGGCTGCATATGCCAACGCCAAGGCTGTGAGATAATGTCCTCCCACATGTCCGTCGAGGTTGAAGTTTCCGCTTCCCCAGTTAGGGAACGACGGATGCTTCTGCTCCCAATGGTAGTACTTGCTGCCGGTATCGGTCGTTG
>JAZUMZ010000104.1:0-14052 GCA_045603885.1 Bacteroidaceae bacterium
CTCATCAGGCGAATGGACATTCGACGACGGCAAGCATTACTGGCCTGCGACCGGCGCGCTGGACTTCTTCGCATATATGCCGGCCGACCAGACAAACACCTGTTGCACCATAGACCCGACGGCATACGACTCCGAAAGCAACACCGACGGCTACTCCTCGGGCTGCGCCAGGCTGACCTGCACGAACCTGCCCGTGAGCATCACCGCCGGCAGCGACGACACACAGGAGCTGGTATGGGCATATACAGCCGACCAGGACAAAGCGGGCACGAACACGTCCGCCCAGCCCACCGCCGGGCAGGTGGCGCTGACGTTAAAACACCCGTTCGCACGCCTGATTTTCAAGCTTTCTATGGAGTCAGGCACAAATGTGAAGGTTAACAGCATAACCATAGGCGGAATTAAAAACAACGGCACCGCCACCTTCGACGGAACGGCAACCACATGGACACCAAGCGGCGACGCAGCCGATTTGGTCATCTCAGGCAACCCGGCAACCAGCGCCACCAACAGCTACCTCGTTGTGCCCCAGACCTTCGCAGCAAACCTCACCTTCACGGTCAACGCCACATGGGATGACTGGAGCGCCGTGACAAAGGATGTAACCGCCTCTGTGGCTGTCGGCTCCTGGCAGCCGGGCTACAGCTACACATACACTCTGACGCTGAAGAAATACGCACTCGAAGTAAGCTCAGAGAAATACACGGAGCAGTGGTGACAAGAAAAACAGAGCAGATAAGATGTACGCAATGAAAATACACCTCCGACATATAGCACTGATTTTTACCCTGCTCGTCCTTGGCGGCGCGGCCAATGAGGCGGTGGCTAAGGTGACATATCATGTTTTGTCACTACCTATGAGCACCAAGCAGCTGGACGGAACAGACCACCAAGATGGTACTATGGTTGATTTCCGAACTAACGTGCGTGTTGAGGTGTTGCGATGCGTGAGCAGCGACCTGACAGTCGGTCTGCCGTTCGAATATAAGAGCCCGTTGGTAACGACCTATCATTACTATGCAGCTGACAAGATTACCAAGAATGCCAATCCAGAGCAGTTATACGGTTATAACAACACAAAATATTATTTCTACACCATCAATGGTTCTACAGACAACAAAGACGTTCCTGGCAACCAACTAACCGAAGGTGAGGATTGTGCCGACAATATAGACATCTACGTCACCTACGACTATGACCCTGCCACTTCATCGATGGACCTGGGAACAGATATTCTTAATCCTAACTCCGGCAGCCACAAGATATATAATATCCACCTAAAAGACCGCATGGTGGTGCTGAACCAGAAGCGCCACAATCGTCCGGGCGCCGTGCTCGACGGATACTACACCCCGAAACAGCTGGCGAGCAACGATTTCGAATGGATTACGTCAGCTGGTATAGGCAATGGTGACGGCTATCGCCACTTCGCGTTTAAGTTCGGCGGTAACGACCCCTACAATGTCACCATATTTACAGCTTTTGACAAGCCTTATACCTTTAGGGAGACAGGCAAAGACAATTTTTACACCACATACAGAAAGGACCGTGACAAATACCTCCGAAAAGATGTGTATAAGGAATACAGAGGCTCTTCGTTCTTCTCTCTGATGGGTAGTGAGATTACCTCCAACATGTGGCTGTCGAGCGATGCGAATATCCAGTGGCAGGATGGCGGTTCACCAGACAACGCCATCCCTAAGACCGTTCCTGGCTATTTCAAAGGTCCTAACGACACCAGGTCAACACTCTATGAGATGTCGCCTATCTTCAACTCTTTCGCCATCCTGAACCACAAGAGTGGCGAGGGCTGGGCACTCGCCGGCTCAAAGATGAACACCGGCACCAACAACTGGCAGCCGCGCGCTTCCGACGGTCTGATTCAATTCATGGACTATAATAGCAGCGGAAACAACATCACCGTTGTCTATAAGGCCGAGGCCAGCGCCTGCAAAGTGGATGTGTATGAGGTAAAAGAGTATGTGTTCAGGGTTAAGACCCCGTTCGGCAGCAATGTAGATGCTATAGTAAGCTGGAGTGAATACAGCAAGGACGAAAGCATCACGACCAGTATGGTGCCCGATGAGCTGAAGCGCAAATACGTCAGCTTTACGGGAAATTTTTATGCTGACGCGGCACACAACACGGCAGTCACCACCTTTGCCGACGCTGCGACAAGCTGTTCTACAGACGGCTCCGGCAGACCGATCATCTATGTAGGTTATGAGGTGGTCGGCGCACCTTTTACCGCCATCTCCGCAGCCAACAAGACCACCGGCTACACCTCCGCCACGTGGTACGAGATGACGGACAAGGACAGCTCAGGCAAGAAAATCAAGTGGGACGCCACCAACTTTGTCTATAAGAACAACGGCGGAGCCAGTGAATACAACAAAGAGAGCGAGTTCGCCTTTATCGGCGACCCCTACGAGCTGCGAATAATCAACCGCAAGCTGACGTCAGACGCTGCTGCCAACCAATACGTTGGCAGCTCTTCACAAACGAGCGATACAGACCTGACCAATAATGCCTCCGACACTGGCGCAGGCTTCAAGTGGGAGATCCCTTACGATGAGACCTTAGGCTCATTCACTCTGAGGGAGTTCGGAAGCACTGATGCCTATTGGCATTGGAACACTACTGAGGGCAACACAATCCAGTACAGCACCACGGCTTCCACCCGTATCAAGGTGATGGAGATAGGTAAGGTAAACATCACCTTCAAGGTGGTCGATCTGGCAGGAAATATCGCCATTCAGGCAACGGAAGAGGTCACGCCTTTCACCACCTTGACAGGCTATGCCAATATCCCGTCAATTATACGAAGTCCGTTCTTAGCTGATGAGATCGTTACATTCTATGACAGTTATACGGACAGAAACAACGACGGTGTCACAAACCGTCTTGACTGGCATAATGACACTTCGGGTGCTTCAGAACAAACATCCATTACTGAGACACCAGCTACGGCCAGCGACATCTATGTGGCATATACCACTTCACATTTGTCATCCAAGAATATCAAGCTGCTTTACAGTGAGCAATTTAATGTCAAACTGAACGGGGAGTATATATATTGGAACAGCAGCGACAACAAGATTTTAAGTAAAGCAAATCCCTCTGGCGAAGAACTTGAGTCGGGTGCATATCTATGGCATCTTAGAGGGCGCGATCCCTACTCCATGCGTATTGACAACGTAGGTTATAGTGCCACGCTGGGCAATCCTCTGCCCCAAATTTCAGCAACGTTATACAACACGTCTGGCAATGGAACAACCTTCACTGAGACGGTAAACAACGGTCAGTTTGTGCGTGTGGATGGCGGCACTTGGGGCGATGACAGGGCACTGACATGGACTTCAACCCGCGACGAAGCATCGCGCTTTATAGCCATGATGAGCAATAACGTGGGTGTGTATGAGGTGCTGGCAGCCACAGGTACTTCGGACTATTACCGCATCGGCCGTGCATCAACAGCTGGCGCTGAGACAAAGATATACGCTGACGCAAGCTATCCTCACGGCTCTGACCAGCTGCGTTTTGAGCTGTTTGGAACAACCGAAGTCACCTATCATCTTATAGACATGAGCGGTGAAGAAATCTTTACCAACGAGATCAAGTCTAAGAACCCTCGTATGGCACTGCCTGCCGACTATGTAAGTCCGCTGGTGGAGGAGTATTATTACTACCCCACCCGAGCCAAGGCTGAGACAAACTTACCAGCAGACCGGATCACCGAAATAACTCAGGACACAGGCGAATCAAGCAGTACCGCAGACAATGTCATCTATGTCAGATATAAAGTCCGTGACGATTTCGGCTTCGGCACCAACTATCCGCGCCTGCTGAAGTTCTTACAGCCGTTAGAAGGGGGCTATTATCTTGAGGACGGCTCCGACAAGCTGACAACCAGCAAGATTCAGGCGGTTTATCCCTACTGCAACGGCGACGGCAACCTGAACATCTACGGCACGGCAATGAACGAGGAGCAGATGAACGGCGGCTCCAGCACCCGCCCCCGCTGGGTGTGGTTCTTCGAAAGCGCAAACAGAGATCCCTATCACGTGAAAATCCACTCAAAGAGCACTATCTCGTTCGGCGGCGGCTCACATACCACCTATCTGCAAACCCAGGCCGTACATTTCAACCAAGACGCAAACGCCAATACAAAGCATATCGTCACCGGTGCCAACTTCCCCGGCATCTCAATGCAGTCCGCCACCGAGTACTCGGTTCTCGGCACTACAGGCAGATACAAGTTGATGACCACCGATAAGATTGCCGCCGACCTGAACGGGGACGGTGACACAAGTGACGACGGTGAGAACGAACGCCGGTTCGTCACCTCGTTTGAGCAGTACTGGAAGACGTATAACATGATAAAGCAGCATCTGCTTGAAATTAACTGCGACCCTGACGGCTCTGACACTTACAAAGACGAAGACAACTCTGATGCAGCCACCTATGTAGTTCCGTCAGAACTGAGAGAAACACTTACAACCGTACTTAATACAAAAGGCATCGGCGGCAGCAACTGGCACAGCTACGACGCTATTGCCTATGCCGTGAGATGGAACGGCTACAACAACGCCGGCAAGCGCAACACGAAATTGGTGGAGCGACTGGAGCACTGGTTTCAGACCTTCGACATGGGCGACGGTACTTTCGACATCGAGGATGCCGACATCCCGCCCGTTTTGGTTCTCCTGGACCGCCACGGCTGGGAGATTATGCGCAAGCCGCTGCCCACCAGCAGCACCGACCCCGACAGAGACTCCAAGTTGGCCGCCCTGCGTGCTTTCGACAGCCCGATGGTGAAAGAATATAAGTTCTACAACAACGCCTCCAAAGACTCCGGATGCCACAGATATGTACTCAGGATGCAGGACGGAGCAGAGAGAGACCCCATCAAGTTGAACGGCGTGCAATATACCTCCACATCTCTGGCCGACCTGCCTCCACTCACCGCCTCAGGTGTAGTGAGCAGCGGCACAATTAACGACCAGTTTGTCACCTATACCGTGAAAGATGAGTACGAGAACAGTTACGACCCAGGTACCGGCACCGCATCTAAGTTCATAGTCCTTCAAAACGGCCAGTATGCCCAGGATAACAGCTCCACGTTGACCGGTGTGACCGCTCCCTCAAGTCTGTCGGATGAGATTATCGCTGATGACGGCAAGTCAGAGGAGGAAAAGACATTCAAACAGGAGTGCCTCTGGTATGTTCAGCCTAACAGTGACATTGACAAAGAGATGGGATATCCAAGCACCAACAGCACTCCAAGTTATACGGACTCACAGAACGGTTTCGACCCCTACAACGTGCAACTGAAGAATGCATCTACCAGCAAGTTCTTCACCACACATATTACACAGTCTAAGTTGGAGGAAGGAGCTTACACCGGTGTATATACAGGCGAAGGCGGTTCT
This sequence comes from Bacteroidaceae bacterium, assembly GCA_045603885.1. GTDB lineage: Bacteria > Bacteroidota > Bacteroidia > Bacteroidales > Bacteroidaceae > UBA3839. The sequence goes on from JAZUMZ010000104.1 coordinate 5,433, forward strand.
ACGGCTGTGACGCTGGCAGACGCCTGCACCTCCCCGACAGCCAGCCCGGAAAGCTACGACCACTCCACGCTGCAGATGACCAACCAGACATTTATGGCCGTGCAGGACGAGAACGGCAATATGCAGCTGATGCCCCGCTTCGACCACACCACCCGCGTCAACGCCTTCACCACGCTGGCTGACCCGCTGACAGAGCCCGCCGGCGACCATAGCGGCGCGCAGACTACGCAGCTGATCCGCCCGTTGGTGTTTGACTACAAAATTATTGACAACAACGGTAATGTAGCCCTGCGTTACAAGACCGGCGGTGAGTTCTATCCCGAGCTTCCCGGACATTTCAAGAGCCCGCTTGCCCAGGATTTCAAGTTCTACAAGACATTGAATGACACCAACAGTGACGGAGTATATGAGATGGCGACCCTTGCCGATGAAATAACCGGCTCATTCGCGGCGGCAGGGATACAGAACAGCTCCGACATCTTTATCCGTTACACTTACGACAAGGACTATGACATAGATAACGACAACATACTGCAAGGAAGGTGGATGACCATAAAATTAGGCACAAAGGATGTGCAGGCTCAGGGTGCTGTTGTTGCGGCAACAGATGCTACGAGCGGTACCGGCGTATCGCTTTATACCGGCACAAAACCAGCTATGAATGCCGCTGACGCCAAGCGGTGGCAATGGAAGTTCCTCGCCGCTCCGAGTGTTGAGACATCGCTTTATTATGAAGCCCCCGACCCGTACGCTGTCAAGATTTACAACCGCGAGGCCAATAAAGCCTCCGACCCCACGGCAGAGCCGAACCCTATGGGAACGGCAATAAAAATCGGCAGTCAAGACCGCTTTGTTCTGCTTAGCCACCCCGACGGTGAATATGCCCTGGCCGCAGCGGGCAACGGACTGACCTACTCGTTTCTGAACGGCGGCAGTATGACAGCATACGACGCCACAACACCAGTTGGCGCATCCGTAGAGACGGACGCCTTATTCAGCACATCGCCCTCCTACGACATAGCCGATGCCGAACAGGTTGAGTTTATCAACGACATCCCTGTCACGTTCACCTATAAAGTCATCACCAACGACCGTCATCTGGCCGCCTCGGCTACACAGGACGAGAGCACGGCACAAAGCTATAACTTCGAGCCACACCTGCCAGAAAGCATACAGACCCCGCTGCTCAACATGAGCGACTATCTGTACTACGGCACGTCATCAGAATCTGGTGATGACTATGGTATTGTGACTGCATCTGAACTTAAATCGCTCTACGGACTGTACGATGACATTGTGTATGTACGCTACGGAACATACAACGAGCTTAACTCGCCCTATAAGGTGCCGAACGTGAAAGACACCAACGGCACACATGTGACCCGTGGCAGCAACTCCAACGACACATCTCTCGGACTTAACGACAATCTGCTGTATAATATCATCTGGTATAACGACGAGATGATGAAGAGCAGTGATGACGGCACATTAGTACAGAGCGAATCCAATCAAGCCCTGCAAGCCACAGGGAAATTTGAGTGGCAGTTGGAGGGCAACGACCCGTATGCCATCAAGATCAAAAGCATAGGGGCTACGAGCGGTGATACAAAAAAGTATATTCATGAGACGACAACAACAACAACTGATCTGAGCACTACTCCGACTACCTTTATGATTCTTAACCGAGACGGCTACGACTATGGTGTGCTGGCTAAGACGGGCACCGCAGTGGCAGGTTCTTCTCCGTCTATGCTCAGCGGCCACGGCGAACAGCTGACCACAAGCGACCCGACACACTTTATTATGTTCGCCTTGGCTACGTATAAAGTTATTTATCACCTGATGATCAAGAATACTGGCGAGCCTGTGGTGATTCCGTATAAAGGGTCTTTAACGGACAACGTTTATGACCCAGATTTCAAAATATTAGACGGCTCTACCCAACGCGACCTCACCAGCGGCTCCGGCGCAACCTATCAGTTAGGCACCAACCTGAAAAGCATCCTCATTGGTGCAACCGCAGTCGGCGACAGCCTCTATTGCGTGGATGCCGGCTGCATAAGTCTTGGAGCCAAGCTGGAGGAGCCGGCAGAGCTGCATCGTCCCAATGTGGTTTATAAATTCTATATTGAGGGCGTGTATAACTCTGACGGGACTGAGGGGGTAACCGAAATGAACAACAAATACAAGGGCACAGAGAGGGAAACCATGGGAGATGATGCGGGACTTCTTGGAAAGACCGTACTTATCAATATCACTTATGAATTCGATAATAGTCTGGGAACGAACGCAGGCGGAGACTTTGTTAGGAATGTCTCGGACAACAAGTGGTACACCTTTGAGACCAGCGGCTCAACGCCGAAACTTGCACAATACACCGGCAGTCTTCAAACCGTGAGCGGCTATGCCACCCACTACACCAACGACTACCTGTGGACTCCGTTGGGCGACCCCTACGGATTCAAGATGTACAACCGCTATATGCACAAGAATTTAGGTCAAAGCTCCACTGTGATGACAACAACAGACATAACAGAAGACAGAGCTATTACTATGGAGGTTGATAATGCTAATGCTGTTTATGAGCTGCTGGCAGATGAATCGACCACTCCCGGCTACTTCCTTGTTCATCCTGTTGTCAACAATTCTGGTACTCAGTATTACATGCGTGATGATAACGGGACAATGAAACTAAGCACAACGCATACGGAATGGACATACGGACTTAGCGAGGATGTGATGCGGCCATATTATGTGGGAGCAGGCAATGTAGGCGGTCTGAATGAAGCAGGAAAAACTGCCTACGAAGCAGCAGCAGCACTAACCAACCCATACGACAAACTCGTGGCAATGCAAGAGGTAGTGTATAACCACGATAAAGCAGATGACAATCCAGATAACTACATCGTGCATTATGCGCCTGGCTACTACCGCCTGCATAACCAACCAGGCTCAGAATCTCTCAGTACTCCTCGCTATGCCAGCGGCTATCTGCACAAAACGGAGGTTGATGTAAATGGCGACGGCGACGAGTCAGACGCAATCCCTATGCATTTCTACAGCCGGAAAAATGTCAACACCACATTTGAGGGAGAAGGCGGACTGGGCTCAAGCTTCACAGAGACAAATGCCACAAGAGGTCCAATTCCTATTCCCGCAACAGAATATGACCCGTCTTCCATATTCTACTTCACTGGTACCTCAGGCTCTACCAACATCAGTACTCAAGGGCTCAACGTTATAGGAAATAAGATGACAACAGGAGCAGGTACACAGTTTACTATTACCGACATCGGTGGCGGTATCGTGGCACTCAGTGGCTCTGACAATAAATACTTGTGCTACAAACAAGATGGTAATATCTATGACTTGAAATACAATCTTTACTCGACCATGGAAAGTGCCAGATGGTGTATGGAGCCGGCCAAGAACCAAGGTTTGACGTTATCGACTAACAATGGCGGTGACAACCATTTCTATACCACATTCTGCGCACCGTTCGATGTGGCGATTTCCGATGACGCAACAGATGCCTATATCTGCACTCAATGGGACTCAGAGATTATCCATCCCGAGAAAGTGCCTGTCCACACCGTCGGCACCACCACGTATGCAGAAGGCAAGTTCGTGCCTGCCGGGACACCGGTAATAATCAGAACCACAGACAACACAGGAAAGATACAACTGAGCGTGCCAAGCTCCTCGCCTACAACCGCAATCAGCAGCTGTATCTTCAGCGGCAAGTATCTGGAACAGCTGTTAGCGACAGAAATCACAGCTTCTGACAAGGTTTATACATTTGGTCTGCCCATCACCGGCTACGGCCTTGAAACTGCAAGCGGCGCCAACAACGGAAATATAACTAATGTGCTCGACAGAGACCAGAAAGATACCGGCATTGGATTCTATATCAACGCCACCCCGAACAAAGAACTGAGCGAGGAGACCGGCCAGTGGACACCCAACAACCGCTATGTGCTGCACAACAAGATTTACTACCGTGGCGGTGGAAGCGGGTCGTCGTCGGCAAAGCACCGTGAGAACACGTTCGTTCCTGTCATCTTCGATGACGAGGAGGAGTTGGATCCTACAGAAGAGAACAGCGGCAGCCAGAATGACGAGGGCCGCTCACGCTACGACAACCGCATCTACGACCTTCAGGGCCGTTGTGTGGCCACGGAGCAGGAAGTGGCTGACGGGTCATGGAGATACCGCCTTCCTGCCGGAATATATATACATCACGGCAAGAAGATCATGATCGGGAAATAAAGATCAAACAACTGACGGACATCAAAGCTCCGTCAGTTTTTTGATCATGCGGTAGGCAGAGGAGTTGAGGATGGCAAGGAGCTTGCCATCCTCTGTTGTTAACCGAACCTCACAATAGGGAATTTTCCGATGGTCAACGACCTCATGCGCCTCGGCATATACCCACCCTCCCTGGACATTGCTGACGTATGTCATATTGGAGGAAATCGCCACTGTGACCTGCCCGTGGCTGTTGACTGCGGCTGCGAATGCCAGGTCTGCCAAAGTGAAGAGCGCCCCACCCTGGCAGTAGCCGGTGGCATTGAGATGCTCAGGCGTGACGAACATACGGGCTTTGGCGTAGCCTTCGCCTACCTCGGTGAGTTCCGCACCGATCATAGCGGCAAAACGGTCGTTGTCAAAAAATTCTTTCAGGTTCATATAGCGCAATATCGTTTCTCTGAGGAATAAGGGAATAATGGAAAATCAGATTTGCTTCTTGTAGCACTCGAAGATGTTATCGACATAGGACTTGGGCAGCTTCTTGGTCAGCCAGCTTACGATGATGACGATGGGGAATCCTCCTACCATGGCTATGGCTCCGCAGTTGATGGGGTTGGCTATGGCGTTGCTGAGCAACATATTCACAACGGTAAGCCCGACTCCCCAGATGAAGCATGCCCACACCGCCGCTGTGGTCACTTTCTTCCAATAGAGACCGACAAGGAACGGAGCGAGGAAAGCTCCTGCCAGCGCACCCCAGGATATACCCATAAGCTGCGCGATGAACGTAGGCGGGTTGAGTGCGATCATAAGCGCGATGACGATGAAGAAGACAATGAGCACACGCATGACGATGACCTTGCGCGCCTCGATTTTCTCAGCCACAATGTCGTCGATCGTTCCCTCCTCCACTTCTCCCGGGAGCGACTTCTTGTCGCGGTAGATAAGGTCGAGGGTCATAGTCGATGAGGACGTGAGCACGAGCGACGCGAGTGTTGACATGGACGCCGACAGCACAAGCAGCACGACAAGTGCGATAAGTATGTCGGGCAGTCCAGAGAGCATGGACGGCACGACAGTGTCGAAGTCGGCAGGGACCATCACCCCGTTCTTCTCCACAAACTCCAACGAGCCGGAGAAAAGTCGTCCGAATCCGCCGAGGAAATAGCATCCTCCCGCCACCACGAGCGCGAAGATCGTAGATATGATAGTACCCCGCTTGATGGCTTTCTCGTCGGTGATAGAGTAGAACTTGCCCACCATCTGTGGCAGCCCCCATGTTCCGAGCGACGTGAGCACCACCACTCCGAGCAGGTTCCACGGGTCGGGTCCGAACAACGAGCCGAACTGTCCGTTCACCGCCGGGTTGGCGTCGGAGGGGACCTCCGCGATCTTCTCCACCGCCGCCGTCAGTCCTCCCTGTGTGTTCAGCACAGCCGCAATGATGGTGACGATGCCGAAGAGCATGATGATGCCCTGTATGAAGTCGTTGAGCGCGGTGGCCTTATATCCTCCGAGTATGACATATACAGCGGTCAGCAGCGACATGATGATGACGCAATACTCATAGGGTATTCCGAACCCCATCTCGAAGAGCTTTGATATGCCTTTATACACACCTGCGGTATAAGGAATAAGGAACACGAACGCGATGATAGACGCGGCTATACGCAGCCCCTGGTTGTTGAATCTGGAGCCGAAGAAGTCGGGCATGGTGCGTGACTCTATATGCTGGGTCATAAGCTTGGTACGCCGTCCGAGGATGACCCACGCGAGGAGCGAGCCTATAAGCGCGTTGCCAATGCCAATCCAGGATGACGAGAGTCCGTATTTCCATCCGAACTGTCCGGCATATCCTACGAACACGACTGCGGAAAAATAGCTGGTGCCATAGGCGAAGGCCGTGAGCCAGGGACCCACGCTTCTTCCTCCGAGGACGAATCCCTCGACACTGCGTGCCTGCTTGCGTGAGTAGAGACCCACAAAAACTGTCACCGCCAGAAAGATGACGGTCAATAAAATTTTGATAAACATTGTATGTTGATGTTATGGAACCCCTTCGGGGTTCGGGTTGTTGTTTCTTGTACTGGCCCCGGGTACACTCCACTTCGTTACGTGACCCAGGGTTATGAATATAAGACCCTTTCAGGGTTTACATAATTCCTTGTAATCAGTCTGAAAAAGGATAAGCTATTCCTTGTAGTCAGTCTGAAAACGGTTAAGTCTTTAGTTCTTCGTCAGAAGGCGATTTGGAGTTGTGACTGCAGCCAGTTGTAGTCTTTCCCGATGTTGTCGCCACAGAAGCAGCGTGAATACTGCAGCTGGAGCCTGCATTTCTTGTAGAACCAATATTGGAGACCCACGGTGAGGTTCGTCTGATCCCATCCATCTACTTTCGTATTCCTGTCGAAGGTCTCTGCATCGACAATGGCATCCACTCCCTGGGTGACCGGTATGGCACATGAGATATATCCGCCTCTGCTGCCCACCTTGCCGTCCTTACCTCCGAGCCACTCAGCCCTGACAGAGAACGGGCGCGCCTCCTTATATTTGCCCGGCGCGTAATGTCCGGTCTTCCACTCCGCTCCGAAACTATAGCGGTTACGCTTGTAGTTGTCTCCCACTTTCATCTGCGGGTTCCAGCCCACCTCAGATACGGCATGTGCCCTGCCCAGATACCCGGATGTCACAATCCGGAGTCCGTCGAAAGGTCTCACCTCGAGCTTTCCGATAAGGTCCTTGTGGTTGTTGTTGTCGGTTTTGTTGATCGGACTTCCGTTCATCACCGCAAACTCATAATGGAGCTTGTCTTTCAGGATATCTCCATAGACAGTAAGTCCCAAGTCTCTTCCGTACTTGAGCCCTGCGAGGGGGTCGTTGCCACCAGCGAGGTATGCCACCGGCATCTCATGTACGTCGATAAGCTCCAAGACCGTGGGTGACAGCGGGTTCTCCAGAGAGAAGGATGTCTTATACTGTCCCACCTTAACGCTCATCGCCTTGTTTTTTGTGATTCTGTAGTCGGTGTAGAACTCCTGCACGACACTTGAGAAGTCGGTCATAAACAAGAACGACCATCTGTCGGTAACCCTTGCCTTGGCCCAGAACAACGTGCGTTTCAGGTTAAAACTGTTTTCCTGCTTGTCTGTCTGGTCTTTCCAATAGTATCCTCCCTGGGCATAGCCGTTGAGGGTGATTCTTGATGAAAGCTCCTTGAACCAGTCGATCTCGCCTGTCTTCTGTCCCATGGCGGCGATACTGCTGAGCATGGTTACAAACACTGCGAGGGTTCTCAGATTTGTTGTCTGCATTCTCATATTAGTTTTTATTATTTGTTATGGAACCCTTTCAGGGTTCAAACTGTATGTTGTTTCTCTACTCCCCGGGTACACTCCACTGCGTTACGTGACCAGGGGTTATGAATATGTAACCTCTTCGAGGTTGTATGTGAAAACACGGGGCAAAGTTAAGAATTTTTAACAAATTGACCTAAAAATCCATGATATTATTGCAAATACGGGGTGCATTTTTTTATGATATACCCATATTGCTCTGCCTCCACACGATTTTTGGATATATAAAGCATTACAACCGCCCCACGCCGGTTGACTTCATTATGGAGGTCGAAAATAAAATTGCCTATAGAATAGAATATCGGTTTCCCCTTGTAATACTCAGATGACTGGAGGGTGTGGGTGTGGTGTCCGATGACCGCATCCGCCCCCGCATCAATAATTCTTCTGGCGTCTCTCCTCTGTACAAGTTTCGGTTTGAGTGTGTGCTCGGCACCCCAATGGAGGTTGACGACGACACAAGAGCCGGGAAACCGTTTTTTCAGCATGGTTACAGAGTCGCACAGGCTTTCGACCTGCAACCGCGACGGACTGGGCTTATTACGCAACAGCGGGAAATTTTCGAGGGGAATAGTGACAGACGTCAGCAAAAACACCTTTCTCGGCTTATCCGCAACCAAGACAGGCCTCGCCGCCTCGTCCATGTTCCTTCCCGCCCCGACGGGCACCATGCCATATTTTCTTATATTCCCGATGGTTGACATCAGTCCCCTTCTTCCCTGGTCCACTGAGTGGTTGTTGGCCAGGTTGAGGTGTGTGAACCCATGTCTCCTCAAGGTATTCAGCCACTTAGGTTCGGCACGGAATATAAACTTCTTGAGCACCGGCGCATGGATGTCGGTGGCCGGGCACTCCAGATTGCCCACGACAAAATCGGCTGACTTGAGCAGCGAGTCCATCCGTGGTGTGAACAACGCCTCCACCCCGTCGGCTTCAATCCGCTCCCTTACCCCCCTGTCGAGCAGAATGTCGCCCGTAAAGGAAGTCGGAGGCCAAGCGGGCTTAGGAAGACAACA
>JAZUMZ010000105.1:0-15475 GCA_045603885.1 Bacteroidaceae bacterium
TTGATATTTGGTTATGTTGTGATTAATTTTGTAAAAAATTTTTATTAATATTTTAAAATTTTATTAATTATGAAAACAAGTTGTATGTTGTTTTTTATGTGCTTATTTTTTTTGACTACACCCAATGTTTCTGCATTGGCAGATGACGATTTTACGACAGTAACTCTTGTGCCGATTAAGCATAATGATAGTATTTTTAACGGGCCGCATAAATCCCCCAATAATAACAGCTGCCCTGTATCACTTGAGTACAACTGGAACAATAATTCTCTTTTATTCATGAGCAACCATGGTGAAATTTGCACATACTGTATATACAATGTTGATGAGGAACCATTATCCATAGGATCGTTAAACTTCACATTAGGCAATACGATGACTGTAAACCTTTCTGATTGGAATGAAGATTATTACATTATTCAGGTTGAAGTGGATGGAACCCTATATGAAGGAGTTTTAGAATTATAGTTATTCTTGATGTTAAGGAATATGAGAAAATTCATATCAGGGAAAGTTCTTGTGTTGGCATTGATTTCGGTAACACACTGGGGATGTTCCAAAGATGACAATATACTTCATTTAGAGATGAGCGACGGGAATACAGTTGTGGTTAATACTCACACTAAGTTCTATGATTCAGAGGATGCTTTTTTACATAGCGTTTCGTTCCGTTCAACAAATGATTATCAGGTACATGACGTAGAGGAAATCGATTATGAAATCAATTGCAGGTATTCATTGGTTGGATATAGCCAAATCAACACTGAATGTTGGGAAATGGCAAAATTTGGCAGATGGGCAACCAAGTATGGTCTTAGCCCCAACACAGTTTACTATGTGGCTACAGACATTTTCGTGAAATATATATCTGCTCCACAAGAGGGTCTAATGATTGTTCCAGATGCGAATAATGTCAACATGGGATATTGCCCGGGAATCAATAGCCCCACATTCATGTATTCAGTAAATGACACAGCAAATGTCTGTATATTGCAAACTGGAAGTAAATGTGTCAAATATGACTCTAATGGTATTCCAGTAAACTTAATTATTAACAATCTAAAAAAACAATTGACATGGAAATTCCAAATTCTAAGAGATGTTTGGGAATAATTATCTCAACACTACCTTTAACATGCCTTTTATTTTCAGCGTGTTCGTCTGATGATGAAAATGATTTTTGTGAGCCAAACAGCGGTGATTACATAATCACCCTAAGTGATGGTGAGATTATTCAATTATCAGATACAACTACGTATGAATTAAATTTTGATAACAACTCAGCAACGGACTCAATTATGTTGTGTGAAGATTGTTTTTCTCCACATACAAGAGCTATTTCAGAAACATATATGGAGTACGGATATGATTCAGAATCACCGGAAACGGGTTGGAAGAAATTTTACATAGGCAATGATCTTATTCAATATGGAATATCACCAGGTTATTATATTGCAAGATATGTGAAAGTTCATAAGAACTTGTCAATTCTACCCAATAAGACTATAGTGGTTGCAAACTATAACTCAACAAATGCTCCTCAAAATGCAATGGGCTGGTACGGAACTACGACAAATATTGGATTCACAGCCACTCCAACCAGTAACTATGTTGCGGACGGTGTTACCAGAGTTTTTTACATAAAAAGCAGTCTTTCCGGAGTATCTTATAACATGTATATACCTGCAATTCCTTCCAATTTTATTTGGGCATATACTTTAATAGACATGGGGGATATTTGGTGATATATCATGCCTTGTTAGCCCAACCGCTTAACCATAGGGTAACATGAACATTATTTAAAGAGGGTGTGTCAAGATATATGGAGTGCGATTCACGCAGAAATCTTTCAAATCTAGCAAAAATCTTTCAAATGAAAATCAATATGCTGGTTTGTTGAGATTTGTGAGATTTCTCGCCCACAGGGCAATTAATTTTTAATTTTGACACACCCTCATTTTCCCTTTGAATATAATATCTTTGTGAGAATAAAAAAATTAAATATAATTCTTTATTTGCTTGTAAAGAGTTTTGTTGTTTGTGCCCAAAACACAAACGACATAGTTATACAACGTCACAAGCCTATGCCAATATCGGATTATTATATCCATGGAAAGATTGTGGACAAAAATTCAGGGGAGTTGTTGCACGGGTTATTTGAGGTCTATGCACTTGATTTAGACAGTGCTGAGCTTTGGAGACAAGGAACATCAGATTCTCACTTTGATTTAGGAGTACCAGGATCTGGGAAATATATAATTAAATGTGTGTCTAAGGACTACAACACCGCATACAAACAGGTTGAAGTGAAGTTCAAAAGGAGGGAATCGAACTATGACATCGGTGTTGTGGAACTGGAACATAATAACAAATTGTCCGAAACCATATTGGATGAGGTTGTGGTAAAGGCGACCAAGTTAAAGTTTTATTTTGACAAGGATACTCTTGTGTATGACGCACCATCGTTTACGACTCAAAGTGGATTGATTCTGAGTGAGATACTAAACAAGATGCCCGGACTAGAGGTACATGAAGACGGTGAAATATTTTCTAACGGCAAAAAAATAGACGAACTGCATCTTAATGGAAAAGACTTTTTCAACCGTGACAGGAAGACCATTTTGCGGAATCTTCCTGCATTCATGATTCGAGATGTCAGGGTGTATGAAAACAAGAATGAGTCAGAAAAACTGATGAGCAGAAAAACACAACTCATCATGGACGTCCGCCTGAAAAAGCAGTATGAGCATTTCTCACTGGGCAATGCCGGATTCGGGTATGGAACCAACGAGCGTTTTCGTGGCCAGCTATTCGGACTTACATATACTCCCAATAATCGTATCTCATCCTATGTGCTATCCAACAACATCAACAAAAATGAATCATACGTAAACGGGAATCTTCAAAGTCAAGACAGCAATGGTGGTGACAAAACACTTACCAAAGGAGGAATAAATTATAATTTGGATAACCCAAGAGGCTATTATAATTTTGCCGGCGACGTGAGAACCTCCTATAAAGACGGGCATCTTGATAGACAAAACACAACTATACCGTTACTTGGGAAAGGCAACTATTACAAAACTGCAGTGGACAGCAATAACCAATATGATTATTCTCTATCAACATCTCACAATTTGAAGTTTATGGGTCAAAGAAACTTGCTCACAGTTGCTCCTGTGCTATCGTATAATCACAGGACTGATTACTTAAGTACATTGTCTGGGATGATGGAAAATACAGAATATGGAGAAGATGAAGTATTGAATGAGGACAGTATTATTTATTCACTTCAAAGCCGGATACACCAAAAAAAATTCCTATACAGCTCTGACAATGCGAAAAAAAAGGAGTCTTTAGATTTGAAAGCACAATTTGATCTCTCATACGATATTCAAATGCCACATAGTAATGACATTTTGTCATTTGGCTTAAACGGTTCAATCACAGAAAAGAACGACAAATTGCATGAACACAATTTTATTGAATTGAATGATGATGACAGTCACTCTGTCAATAATGTACACCATTACGGAAATAATAAAAACACAAACAGGGGTCTAATGCTAAATGTTTCTTATAAATACATAATAAACAAATGGAGCGGGCTGATGTTTTCTTATAGGCACGAAAACATATCTTTTGACGAAAAAAAGAAGCATTTTACAGCTAATATATTCGGCGATGACGAAATTGTTAATGATTTAATTCAGCAATCAGAGTTGATATATGACGATGTAAATAGTTATAAGATGCATGAGCGTGAAAGCACTGACCAGTTATTTATGAGTTACAAGTATGACAAATCCAGCGAAAGGTATCATACTCTTCTAAATCTTGAACTACCAATAAATGCTGTCAGAAAACGCCTGGAATATCATAGCGCTGTTGACACAGCTTTTCGCAGGAAGGTGTTTGCTCCGGACATTAAGATGGAGTTGGTTTGGACAACCCAAAGCCGCCAACACAATTCAAGTAAGAGTTTGTCCTTTGGTTATAATTTAAAACACCAGATGCCCGACATGTTGTCACTTGTTGACCGTACAGACAGTTCTGATCCGATGTATATTTTCAAGGGAAACACTCACCTTAAAAACAAGCGGATTCACACCTTTTCTGGGAGTATCTCGCTCACGCCGCACAGATTTTCTCTCCACACAATTTCCATCGGGTATTCAATTGAGGAAAATTCAGTTTTCAATGCAGCCTCCTACAACAAAAAAAAAGGTCGAACAGTCATTATGCCACAAAACACACGCGGGAACAGCTCAATAAACTTAACTATGATGAATCATGAAAATATATCGAAAGACCGTTCTTGGGCTATCTCACACATGACAACTTTTAAATGGAATAAGTTTTTTGGATTTACCGGCGAAGACGAAAATGTTGCTCAGACTGCATATAAAGTGAATGACCTTATACTAGCAGAAAGACTTGGCACCAGCAAGTCTTTGGCAAACACAAAATGTCAGGTAAACGGCAATGTTTATCTAACCTATAAACATACTGCAAGTTCTCTGACATCCTATATGACATCAAACACCTTTGACTATGGAATCAGGCTCAACACCACAATTGAGCTTCCTTGGAATATTCGTCTCAGCTCAACTCTATCAAGTGTGAGCCGACGGAAATATAATGTTGAAAGCATGAACACAGACCGTTTGTTGCTAAGCGCATCTGTTATTAAATCTTTTGGAGAAAGCTTAACAATAGATTTCTCTGCTGATGACATATTGAATCAGAGAACGAATGTTTACAGCTTCGTCAACATGCAAGGTCGTACTGAAACTTTCTTCAATAATCTGAGACGATATGTTATGCTGCATGTCGTATGGCGTATAAACCAGAAATAGAATCTGCTCATATTTTCACTGCGTTTTGATATCTCAAAATTATTTCGTAATTTTGCGTCAATTTAAAATTCAACGCTATGAAAAAGATATTTTTGTTTTTATTTGCTCAACTCTGTTTATTGAACAGCATCTGTTCTCAAAGATGATCAAGAAAGTTTTCTATTAGGTATGGTTGTATTATTATCTATATGTTAATCATAAAGATTGTTGCCACGTTTCGTTGATATATGCCACTTCTGATGGTGTAATAGATAAAAATCTTAGCGCAAATGATGATTTGTAAAAACCTATAATCTTTTTGTATTTTTCTATTTTTTGTAATTTTGCAAATAAAATCATAATATGTTATGGAAAACCAAGAAACTAAAAAGGTGGAAATAAAATGTCCGGAGATTCCCTCAAATGCAGAGGAAACATTGAAAACTGTTGCTGTTATTATACTAGTTCTAAGTATAATTGGCGGTGTTGTTATGATGATAACCATAGAGGACCATGCTGTGGGAATCACATATGGAATATTTACAATATTATTTTCTATCGCATCTTGTTCAATTATGAAAGTGATTGCAAATATTTCACTACGCCTAAAGGGAATACAAGAGTCAATGCCTTTACGAATGATACCTATAGATGAAGAAGAAAATAACAAAATTGTTCAGCCCGATAATATAGAAATAACCTATGACGAAAGGCTGGATAATATAAAAAAAGGTGATAAGGTTAAGGTAATAGCAACAGGCAAAATTTATAAAGTTGACGATATTGTTGAAAAAAGCATATATTGTGGTTCACTTATGGGTGGTTATATGTGGTACAGAAAAGATAAGCTTGAATTTGTAGAACAAGCATAAAGATTTTCATAAATTTGCCTGAAAAAATGTGATGCTTTGGCTTAATGCTTTATGTATCAGAGGGAATCGAATTGGTACTGCTGGTGTTGTGGTTGTCTGCGACGATGGTGTCGACAAGTCTGTTGATGTCATCGCTCAGTTTTTGGTATATCGGAGCATCCTTGAAGTTGGTGTTGCGTTGAAGCATCTGTTCAACAGGGCATTGTGAATGGTTGTAACTTGCAAGCTCGTTGTCCATTTGCTGTTTATGGCCGTTGGAGAGAACCTTGATCTCACGCTCGCGCTCACGCCTGAGAATCGTACACACGGGATCCATCACCGCCATCACCACGTTGTCCATGATATGGTGTCCCTGGATGAACAGATAGACATTGTCTTTATCTACTCCGAGACGTTCCAGATCGGTCTTGAGTGGCGTCAGCTTGCCTTTGGCTGCCGGATAATTGCGCTGCATATATGCCACCTTGCGGTTTACCTTGTGGCGCAACGCCTCCATGGCGTCTGCAGGCTTCATAATGTTCATCTTCTCCACCGCCACAAAGTTGAGAAACGAGTTGAGGGGCATCTCTTTGAAAAGTCCCTGGCGGTAGAGCCACACAGACCACACAAACAACTCATAGACTATATTGCTGTAGAGCTTCATGTACTCCTCGAAGTCAATAATCTCCCGGTCGTTGAGAGTGGACATTACACACACCTCGTGGAGCGACGGGGCATAGCACTGGTAGTTCTCGATGGCGTAGGTGTAGGTGTGGATCACATAAGGGTTGTCGAGCATCTGTCTTGATGTGGGTGTGGAGCCTTGAAGCAGGTAGTCGTAGTCGGCGTCCACACAGGCGATCATGTACTGGCCGAGATTGGGACCGAGGGTATTCATCATTGCCTGCTTCTTACCCCTCGATAGGTCTGAGCGCGAAGGCAGCATCACGAGAAACTCCACACCGTCGCGCTTGAAGTCTTCCAGCACAGAGCGCCAGAAGTAGATGTCGGTATAGCTTTCCACGTAGCATACAACCCGTTTCCTCTGTTTGCCCGCACCAGGGTGCAGACGGTTGGAGGCTTCCACAAACCGTGAGTTCAGGTTGCTTGTCAAACGCTTGCTCATCGTATTGCCTGTTTCTGGGTTGACACGTGGGGAGAGTCTGGTTAGGACGGTAATGTTATATCTTCCACTTCCGTCACTTTGTCAGCCCATCCGTCCATGATGAGGGCGGGGGCGTGGGTCGACAGGATTATCTGTGCGTTGGGGTTGAGCTCCCTGATGAGCCGGATGAGGTTCTGCTGCCAATCGATATGGAGGCTGATTTCAGGCTCGTCCATGATGAGCGCATAGTGCTCACCGTTCTCGATTAATGCGGTGAGCAGGATGACGAGCATCTGTTTCTCGCCGGATGAAAGGTTGTAGGGAGTGAGAGTCTGGCCGTTCTGGAAAAACTGGATCTCGTTGCTTTTACGGTCTATCTTCTTTTTTGTGTCGTCAAACAGGCTGTCCATCATGTCTTGAAACTGTGCCTTTGGTTTTGACACCTCGGCCGCCTTGACCGCGTCTTCGGGATTGCCTGAGGTGAGCAGCTCGATGATTCGGTTGCCTATATTCACCTGATAGTCGAGAAAACGTTTCTGCAGTTTGTAGATTTGCCAGTCTAACTCGGTCTTCACGCGTGAGTCTGCCAGTTTCTCCAACAGGTCGGAGTGGAGCAGGGGACGGTCGAAACTGCGTATCACGTCATATTTGATAAATTCTGCGTCTTCGGGAAAAAGACTGATGTTTATGCCGTGAAACACCTCTCCTGGCTGCATCTCGCCGTTGTCGATATTTATAAGTCCTTTGACGGAGTGGTTTATTATGGTACTCTTGCCCACTCCGTTGATTCCGCTAAGTATGTTCACGTCGGGGCAGAGGTTCCAGGCTATGTGCCGGCCTCCCTTCCAGAGCGACTTAATCTCTATCCTACTTATATATTCCGCTTGTCTGCCCATAATAAATAAAGTCTGAATTAACCAACAAAAAACTAAGAACTCAAGACTAAAAACTCGCCCCTCAATCCACCGTCTTTGTGCCTCCGGTGACATTCTCGTCGCCCATCACATCTATGCCGTAAGCCTCAGGGTTTGACACGGTTATATGTATGTTTCCGCCAGTTTGGTAATAGTCGCCGTCAACGGCGATGCCGATGCAGTCATCACCCTTGTAGCTGCCGCCGGTCAGTTCGAGAGTCACATCGGTACCGTCTAAGTGGATGTCACCGCCCTTGAACACGGTGCCGGTCGTTTTGGTCACTTTCTTGGCAAAGATGCCGATTGATCCGTCGCCGCTGATTGTGCCATTTATATTTCCTCCAGAGAAATATGAGTGGTAGTTGTGCTTGATTCCGCATGAGAGGGAGTCGCTGACCTCCAGGTTTATCGTTCCTCCGGTCATGCGCATGATGGAGTCGCATTTCACACCGTTGGTGTCGGGCTTATCGACTTTGAGGTTGAGGACGCCGCCGTTCATAAACACAGAGCCGTAGTCATCGGCGTCCACGCAGTCGGAGCCGCAGCCAGATATGTTCACTGTGCCGCCGTTCATGATGAACTGGCAGTTGTCATAGTCTGCCGCAGCGCTGCTGCCCTTGCCGCAGTGGAGGCCATCGCTCACGGCTCCCAATATGTTGATGGTGCCGGTCGATGCTTTCAGCATGAGGTATTCTTTGGCGGATATGGCGTGTTTGGTGTTGCCGGTAACGTTGAGCGTGCCCTTGCCTTTGATCTCCAGGTGCCCCTTGGTGTATAGCGCGGCTTTCTGGGTTCCCTGGCTGCAGTCTGCGAGAGTGTTTTCTGTGCCTTTTATCAGTTTCAGCTCAATTCGCTTGCCGCATTCTATGTCGATAGCCGGGCCTTTGGCGCTTGTGAGTGTAAGGCCCTTCAGATGCATGGTCAGCTTATAAGATCCGTTGAGCACGAGCGAGCCGTTGGAACTCTCTCCTGAGAGCACATACAGAATCTCATCTGTGGTGTTTGACGACGTTATGGTGACGTGCCCACCGTTGGTTGAGTAAGACACCCCTGTGATGGACGGGTCTACGGTCACTGTGGCCGACGTGCCGTCCCATACCACGGCCACGCACGGAATCTGGGGTTCGCTGAACACGATGGAGTCAATGTCCTCGATGTCGTATGTGTCGTTGCCTATAGTCACCTGGGTCAGGTCCTCGCTATACACAAACTCCTTGAACACGCTGTCGCTGTTCATTATGCTGTGGCTGTCAACGTCGAACTTCTCACAGACGTAAAGTTTGTTCTGGGCAAAGACGCTTGTGAGCAACAACAAACTTGCTATGCTGAGTGCTATTCTTTTCATTTTGATTGGTTAGATGGCTGTCAGGATTATGAATGAGATTACTCTGTGACACCTGAGATAATGTTGATGATGTCCACCACGTCGGTTATGTTGACGTATGTGTCATCGTTAACGTCTGCTCGCTCGTATGTTTCGATACCGG
Organism: Bacteroidaceae bacterium; assembly: GCA_045603885.1. Taxonomy (GTDB): domain Bacteria; phylum Bacteroidota; class Bacteroidia; order Bacteroidales; family Bacteroidaceae; genus UBA3839. Next base: position 9,196 of record JAZUMZ010000105.1, read on the forward strand.
CAATCTGGTTGATCACAGCCACGACATCGGAGATGTTCACTTTGCCGTCGCCGTCAACATCACCTTTTATATATGTCACCTCTTTCTCTAAGATTCCGAAGTACATCTTTGTGATGTCGGACATGGGAGTTGATGCCGACGTGCCGTCTGTGGTTAGTACAACCACGTTGCCGTTGTCGAAACTGATTTTCTGCAGTGATGACACGCTCGTGGTTGAGGTCTCGCTGCTTGTGACGATATAAAGTCCGAACTCGTCGTCGGCTGCCGCCGTGGCTGCTGTCAGAAAGGCAACCAGCACAATAAATAGATTTTTCATATTTTTAATAATCAGTAAACTGCAAATGTCGAATCAAAAATTGATTTTATACCCCACTCCCACAATGTGCCCGTTAGGCTCGTCATCGTCGTTCTCGTGCGAGAAGCGGTAGAAGAGGTCGAGTTTGTTTTTCTTGTTAATCTTATACTCGCTTCCCACGCAGAATTTCCATTTGTGGGCGGTGTAGTTCAAACCGCATCCGTAGTCCACGGAGGCGTATGGGTTGAGTGGCAGGCCTTTCACGTTGTATGCCACGGTGAACTTCGACCTGAGCACCCACTTGTCCTTGGCTTTGCGCGGCGACTTCATATCGGTCTCCGTGAACGGGACGGTCTTGTCCGCCTCGTCTTTCTCGTAAATCCTGTTGCCGCGGTTGTTGGGAGCGTATTTGTTGGCGTCGTAGTAGTACATTGTCTCTGTGTTACCGTCGGCGTCGGTCACTTCAGCCCACTTGTATCCGTAGTCTTCCAAGTTGCCGATGTTTGTGCCGAACTCGCGCCATTTATAGTAGGTGGTCGATGTGCGGGTGCGGAAGATGGAGTCGGTTGAGCAATATCGGTTGTATTGCAGGGACTCCTTGAGCGAGAACGACCACCGTTTCGACGGTGAGAAAGTCGCTGACACAGACATGGAGGTCCTGAGACGGTCGCGCCAGTAGGAGTCGGTGTTGCGGTAGCCTGTACGCTCGGTATATCCGTTGAAGGTCCCCTCGCTGTCGTAGTGCTCGCTGAGCTTGTCGAAGTTTGTTTTCTCCGCAAGCGTCTGCTTCCATGTGTAGCTGAACCCCAGTCCGGCCTTCATGTTGAATTTCTTGTCAAGTGTTTGGAAAACCTTGTATTGCAGCCCCAGCCCGGCCGTCCAACGCTCCACCTTGCTGGTGTTGTCCTGCGTGCGAAGCTCTCCCTCGAAATTGAGCGACAGCCGCCGTGCCAGTTTCTTCTCAGCCTCGAGGTTGAGCGAGAGGCCGAAGTCGTTCTTCTTCGAATCCGTTGTGCTGATGTCGCGTGTCACAATCTGCTCTTGGGCCAAGGCACCGGTGGTTGACAGCATAAAAATGCCTATTATCAGTTTTTTGCGCATGATATTAAGGTGTTTTGTTCTGGGGAGTTGAAACTATAATCCTTTTGATTTATCCGAATTCCTTCGGCATCTTGTTGAGTGACTGCTCCTCTCCGTCTTGGTCATGGAAGAAAATCTTTATCAGAGCCATATCCTTGAGGAAGTCAATAGAGCCTATGCTTACCGACGTGATGTCCAAGCCCGTGCGTGTTTTCAGGTCGGAGATCAGCTCCTCACGCTTTTCAGGGACAATCAGGTCAATCTTGTCGTATTTGATATATTTAGATGACAGCCCCTTGGCTATCTTGCGCCCCTCGGAGAGCCACACAATGATGACGAACAGCAAGTCCGTTAAAACAAGCTCGCACATGGAGGTGAACTCGCGGCTTAAGAAGTCGGGCTTCTTGGTCGAGATGTCCCAGGCCATACCGTTGAGGGCCGCCATGGCTATAATCACGAAGAGATATGTCATCTCCCTGATGGGCACGGACTCCGTTCTGTACCTCATAATGCAGAAGATGGCGAACAGCCCCATTCCGATGCCTGTCTCCATTGTCTCGCCGCTCATCAGGTGTATGAGCATGAAGATGGCGAATCCCACAAGTATATAGGTGAAGAAGAAGTCACGCCTGCGACTTTTGGGAAAATAGAATGCGCGGGCTAAAATCAACACAAAAATTGTGTTGATCAGGAAGCGGAATATCAAATCCAGTATCTTGTTGCGGTTTCTGTATGACTGAAACTCCTGAAGTGTGAGTTCCTGCCCGTTATCACCTATATACGTGCCGTCTGCATTGTCAATCTGTTCGTCGTCGATAAGTTCCTGTGAGCTTACGATATTCCCGTCGGTGTCGGTCATTTGATCCGGATTGGCGGCAAATTGTGCGTCGGGGTCGTCCTCGTCATCATCATCTGTAGCAACGGTAGTTATGTTGTTCTCCGTTGTGGCGCTCTCGTCTGTTGTTTGTGCGGCAAGGCTCATCCAGTTGCCGAAGCAGAGCGTCAGGATGGCAATCGTCAGAAAAATTCTTAGTTTCTTCATATTATTTATTTGTTTGTTTTAGACTTTGGTTTTTGTTCTTAGTGTGACAAATCGTATTAATTTTAGGTATCAGAGTCTATGTCCTCAGCAGTATCTCGTATTTGGTATGTCTCGTCGAGGTTGATTTTCTTAATCATCCTGAGCTTCTGCTTGAAGTTGTTCTGCTTCAGGGTCGGGTCGGTTGTGGCCATACCTATGCAACACTTGGAGAAACCTGTCTGGTGGATATGGAGGTCACGAAGTATGTTCGTAATCGGTGAGAAGATGTTTCCGTCTCTTTTCAGCTCTATGATGACGATGTTCTCGGTGTCAAAGTCCTTACCGGTTTCGAAGTTGTGGAATCTCACGTTGAAGTCGATGGTCAGTCGCTCTGTCTTACCATAGTTTACCAGTGTGACCCTGTCGAAGTGGTTCTGTACGATGGGGTGCATGTCCTCCAATTTGAGTCCTGTTCGTTTAAGCACCAGCTCAGATGCCCCCTCGGTCTGTGCAGCAGTCTCCAGCCCCTGTACTTGTATCCTTTTTTTCTTAGTCCTGAGGTGGTTGTTCTTTTTCTTCACCTCGAGAAATGTGAGGTCTCCGCTGCTGAGATATGTCCTGACCCTCACCTTTGTGCGGTTGGTGTGCCGGTTATGGTGCTGCATGTATTGCTCATAACGCGGGGTGTCCAGATAAGTGGTGCGGTAAGGGCTTATGCGGTCGCCGTTAATCTCCTGGACATAATATTTTCCAGCCACTCTCCTCAACAACTCCAAAAGGAGACGTCTGGAGGTGACGAATTTGGTGTCGATGCGGTTCATCAGCTTTATCGACGACATCTGGTCGAGCGTGATGGGTTGCATCACCTCAAGTAATGTGATTATGTCCTGATTCTCTTTGGCCATGAGATGCCACGTGTGTAGGTGTCATTTATTAGGTATATGCCCGTGCAAAGTTAATGATTTTCTCACAATTACCCAAAACTTTGCCGTAAAAAATATGCAGTCTCTCTTTTGAACTCTTGGTTGAGGGTGTCAAAGCATTGCTTTCACCATGCTTGAGAGGTAAGGCCTTGCTTCGTTTATCGGAATTAAACCCTGATAGTATATTTGGGCAAAGTCATAGTCACGAATAACAAAATGCACGAACCGTGTGTCAAGCCAGTATATGGTCTCGCAGTCGCATTCTTCGCTGAAGAGTTCTTTGTGTCGGCTCTTTGGCGAGTGCTTCTTCATAAGCGACAATACCCGGTCTTCGTATTTCTCGTCAAAAATCTGTGATGTGTATTCTCCTGTCATTTTGTTAATGACATAATAATCAAGCTCGTAGAAATTCTGGCTCATGCTTGTCATCACGCTGCTGCTTTCTTTTTTGTAGCACACGAACTTTGAGCCCTGTGCCACCATCTTCACTGTCATTTCATGGTTATATGAGTTTTCCTCTGTGTCATTATTTGCCTCTTTCTGGCCTTCCCTCACAATGTTTGATGCGTAGGTTTTTATAAAGTTGCGGAAGGTCTGGGTGTCGCTCACCCTCATCTTGGGTTTAACCTCGTCGCTCACCCATCCTCGGTTAACTACTATGATATCGACAAGAAACGACCTGATACGTGCGTTAAGGGACTTGTCTGACGACACGGGATAATCCACCTCTATGCTGCTATCCACTCTTCCCCTTGAGTCTCTCGCCGCTTCCTTGACCGCTTTCACTTGGAGAGTGGATTGGGCCATTGCCATGCTGCTGATGACAATTAGCAGCATGATTGATAATATTTTCTTCATGGTTTTTTTTAAAAATAAGTTTCGTTTGTTTGCCTTTACACGCCAAAGTTACTAAAAAAAAGCGAGATACAAAATTTATACGGGCAAAAACGAAAAGCGAATTTAAAAATGGCGACTTTTTTGCTTTTCTGAAAAAAAAAGCGTAACTTTGCACTCTAATATCGCCAAAACTGCGAACCTTGTGCGCAATTGGTTGAATATCAGAAAATTAAAAGAAAATAAATATAAACAAAGCAAAGCAATATGAAGATTACGTTGCAGGCAGCCGACAAAATCAACGGACAAATAACGGCTGTGGTTACACCTGAGGATTATCAGGAGAAAGTGAAGAAAGCGATTAAGGATGTAAGAAAAAACATCAACATCCCCGGATTCCGAAAGGGAATGGTTCCAGAGGGACTTGTTAGAAAGAAATATGGAACTGAGGTTCTTGCTGAGGAGGTTAACAAACTCCTTCAGGACGAGCTTTATAAGTATATTCGCGAGAATAAGGTTGAGATGCTTGGCGAGCTTATGCCTACTGAGGAGAACAACAAGATTGAGCTTGTCGATGGCAACACGTTCACATTCACGTTCGACATAGCCATAGCCCCTGAGTTTGAGGTGAGTGTGTCAAGCAAGGACAAGGTGCCTTATTACAACGTGACTGTGAGCGACAAAATCGTGGATTCGCAGGTGGAGATGTACCGCCAGCGTAAGGGTAACTACGAGAAGGTGGACAGCTATGAGGACAACGACATGGTCAAAGGCTCTGTGATTGAGGTTGATGCCAAGGGAAACCCTGTTGAGGGAGGACTTGAGGCCGACGGCGTGGTTATGTTGCCCAAGTATTTCAAAGACGACAAGCAGAAAGCGCTCTTCGAGAAAACAAAGGTCAACGACATTGTAACCTTCAACCCGTCAGTGGCTTATAATGACAGTGAGGCAGAGCTTGCGTCGCTGCTCAAGATTGACAAGGAAGATGTGCCGAACCACAAGGGAGAATTCCAGTTCACAGTCAATGAAATCACACGCTATATGCCGGGGCCGCTCGACAAGGAGCTGTTCGACCAGGTGTTCCCAGGGGCGGAGATTAAGACCGCAGAGGAATTCAAGCAGAAAATAAAGGATCAAATATCCGATCAGTATCAGAAAGACGCTGACTACAAGTTCCTTCTCGACTGCAAGGAGATGATTGAGAAGAAGGTGGGCGAGCTCACATTCCCAGAGGAGAAAATCCGCAAGTTCATGCTCTCCAAGGCTAAGGACGAGAAGGATGTGGATGAGAATTACCAGAAGAATATCGATGCTCTCAAGTGGCACCTTATCAAGGAGAAACTCGTTGAGCAGAATGAGATTAAGGTTGAAGACGCCGATGTGATTGAGGTGGCTAAGGAGATGCAGCGCATGCAGTTCGCTCAGTACGGCTTGCTCGGAATTCCTGAGGAATATATCGAAAACGCCGCTAACGAGATGCTCAAGAAACGTGAGAACGTTGACAACCTCATCGACCGCGCCATCGAGGTCAAGCTGACGGAGGTCCTCAAGGGCATAGTGACTTTGCAGAAGAAGGACGTGACCGACGAGGAGTTCCGTAAGATCGGTTAATAGGCACTCCCGTTGTGACATAAATGCATACAGGCAGTATGACGGTCTGCCAAAAAGTCGCAGACAAACCATTTGTCCGCGACTTTTTGTTTTGTTCCACTGACTGAGGCTCCGATGGAATAAAATTTGCAGATATAAAATACAATTGGTGTTTAGTGCCATGTGAATAAAATGTATAAATTGAAAAAAGTGTAAATGGGCGAAGCCCGTAAATTGTAATTAGCAAATCCCTATGATGACCGACTTTCAGAAGTTTGCCACTTCCAAGATGGGTATCAGCAGCATGGTGCTCGACGACGTGGTGAAATCACAAGGGGGATACCTCAACCCCTATATACTTGAGGAGAGACAGCTCAACGTCACCCAGCTCGATGTGTTCTCGAGGCTGATGATGGACCGTGTTATTTTCCTCGGGACAGAGATCAACGACTATACAGCCAATGTCTTACAGGCTCAGATGCTGTATCTCGACTCTGTCGATCCCGACCGTGATATCAGCGTGTATGTAAACTCTCC
>JAZUMZ010000106.1:0-5260 GCA_045603885.1 Bacteroidaceae bacterium
AATCTAAATTCTTTACAACACTTAATTAACACGACTCAATATTTAAGCGATATATGTAAACAGATTTCTAAACCGAAATTAAATATATAAATAGAAAATTAAAAACGTGCTACAATTGTTAAGCCGGCGATAACAAAAACTAAAAAATTCACCATTTTATAATCATTTGCAGACGTAGAATCGAAAGGTTCTCTTCACGCAAGTCTCAGCCCCGAGACCCGTGATTAACAAAGTGAAAATCAGGCCTTACACCCCCCTATTTTTTGTTCACAAAAAAACGCCTGAAAAATTCAAAATTTACAACAATCCACCTCTTTCCACCCAAAAACTGCCTGTTTTTTCAGCCATAAATTGCCAGCTACTACCCTCTCCCAACCCACATTTTACTTTTTTAAGCCTATTTTTTCCGACAAAAATCTGATGCTACATCATATACTCTTATTAATGACCACATATTCTTATTAATGACCATCGTGGTCATTCGTTTCAAAAGCTAAAACAAGGATTTAAGGATTTAAGGATTTAAAGGATTTCCCTTTTTTCTCATGAACAAAGGCACACCTGAAATATCCTGTGTTTCAATTTTACAAAAACATTTGATAAAGTTTGCGCTTTTCTCCTCAGTTTCTTGGGTATTTTTTGTCTCTCACCCCACCATTTTTTTTGTTTTTCTCTTTGATGATTGTGTCTAAGATCATCTTGTTGGCCTTATCGACAATGGAGGTCTCGAGAGAGGCGAGATAAATCCGGGTGGTTGCCTCTGAGTCGTGCCCCATACCCTCGCTGATGCCTTCGAGCGGCATGTCTTGCTCTCTCCTGAAAGCCATGAAGCTGGTGAGTGCGGCCCGGTAGGTCTCTGCGGTTCTTGTTTTTCCTGTCTGGCTCAAGTTGACGATGATGTCGTGCATGAAATTGAAGAACGACGACTGCCTGGTGTGTTTGTGGACTGACAGGACTGGTGCGCTTTGGACCCATTAGGACAGCCTTTCTGGGAACACAAAGTTTGTAGAACACAGATAGCGTGGAGAGAGTGTCCAAGTCGCTGATTAGCAAGAAGAATCAATATTACAGTGTAAAAGTTATGGTGGATGTGCGAAGGGTCCTATTCCTATATCGTTTCTTTGTCCAGTAGGAAATCAAATATATTGAGAATCAGTATTCCATCATCATTTTTGTAGGTAGGTTGCATACCACCAACTATAACAACCTTTTGAAAACTATCGTTGATGCGTTTGAGAGAGTTGAACTCCTGTTGTTGCTTCTCAATGGTGGGAAGGGCAAAGGCTGATTGTATATATACCCTTTCATAGCCCTTGTTGCATACAAAATCTACTTCTAATTGCCTACGCTCACGTTTACCCTCCTCGTCTGTGCCAAAGATTGTTACCTGACCTACATCTACTGAATAGCCCCGGATGCACAATTCGTTGTAGATGAGGTTTTCCATAAGGTGAGTCTCTTCTGTCTGACGAAAATTCAACCTCGAGTTGCGAAGTCCCAAATCTTCAAAGTAATATTTGGCAGGAGTATCAATATACCGCCGTCCTTTGATGTCGTAACGTATTGCCTTGTTGATGATAAAGGCATCTTGCATATAATCAAGATATTTTTTTATTGTATCTTGCGTGATGCTGCTTTGCTTCACTGACTTAAACGTTTTCTGTATCTTATGTGGATTAGTGAGCGACCCTATGCCACTTGCGATTAAGTCTATCAGTTCTTCCAAATCATTGTCAAACTGTATTGAGTATCTTTCTTTGATGTCCCTCAGATAGGTTTGTACAAACAAACTTTGAAGATATTCAATTTTTTCGTTAGTGTCATCGGTTGTCACCACTTTTGGAAGCCCGCCATACTGCATATATTCAAGTAGGAGAGCTGTATCATAAATGCTGGAATGAGGACGTGCTGACACGAACTCGGCATAATTCAGCGGGTGAACGGTAATTCCTTGCCCACGTCCCCGAAATTCGGTAATGACATCCTTTGACAAAAACTTGGCATTGGATCCCGTGACAAAAACATCCACATTCTTTACGTGCAAGTAACTGTTAAGAACATCCTCAAATTCGCTGACCAGTTGAATCTCATCAAGCAGAATATAGTACATCTTTTTATCAGCCACTTTCGCATCAATATATCTGAGTAAGTTGTCCGGGTCGCGCAAATCGCTGTTGCGTCGGTCTTCTAGATTGACCTTTATTATATGGTCATCGGTGACACTTTCATTTGTTAATGCATCGGCAAAGATATTGAACAAAAGATATGATTTTCCACTTCGTCGCATTCCTGTAATGACCTTTATCATACCATTGTTGCGACTCCCCAATAGCTTTTGAAGGTACAAATCTCTTTTTATTTCCATATTCTATTCGATATTTTTGTGCACTCGCACACTTTTCTCGACTGCAAAGGTAAGATAATTATTTCTAATATCGGCGAATTGAGTCGAGATTTTTGTGTAAAAGCACACTTTTCTCGAATTCTTCTGCGCCTTGTTTTAAATTTGGAGGATTTCTTTAAGCCAAAAATAATCTATCCAGACATGACCAAATACATACTATTTGTATTTGATGATTGTGTCTAAGATCATCTTGTTGGCCTTATCGACAATGGAGGTTTCGAGAGAGGCGAGATAAATCCGGGTGGTTGCCTCTGAGTCGTGCCCCATACCCTCGCTGATGCCTTCGAGCGGCATGTCTTGCTCTCTCCTGAAAGCCATGAAGCTGGTGAGCGTGGCCCGGTAGGTCTCCGCGGTTCTTGTTTTTCCTGTCTGGCTCAGGTGTACGATGATGTCGTGCATGAAATTGAAGAACGATGACTGCCTGGTGTGTTTGTGGACTGACAGGACTGATGCGCTTTGGACCCATTAGGACAGCCTTTCTGGGAACACAAAGTTTGTAGAACACAGATAGCGTGGAGAGAGTGTCCAAGTCGCTGATCAGCAAGAAGAATCAATATTACAGTGTAAAAGTTAGGGTTAAAATTGACTAAGTGCTATTACAAAGTTATCACTTTATCGACAATAGCCTTTTGTTCACTGGCGGTTCGGCGGAGGTAGATACGAGTGGTTTCTATGCTTTCATGCCCCATCAGGTCTGCAAGTAGCGATATGTCGTTAAACTTGTCGAGGAAGTTCTTTGCGTAGCGATGACGGAATGAATGAGGATAGACAACTTTCGGGTTTAAGCCGTACTTCACGGCAAAGTTCTTCAACTGCTGGGCAATGCCCCGTGTGGTTATCCGCTCCCCAAAGCGATTGAGGAACAGATAACCACTTTCTCTTTTGTTGGCTGAGAGCCATTCCAATGCTTCATCCCGCAGTTTCTTGGGGATGAAGAGGCGACGAATCTTGCCGCCCTTGGTGTAAATGTCGTAATAGCCAACATTTACATGCTCCACTTTCAGTTGTACCAGTTCGCTAACTCTTGCACCTGTTGCTGCAAGGAAGCGAACCACAAAGTACCATTCCAGATTATTCTCCTTCTTCAATTTGTTCTTCAAGAAGGTGTAGTCCTCATTGCTTATAACATTCTCTAAATAGGTACGCTGCTGCACCTTAACCGATTTTAAGCGCAGACGTGGCTTGCGTAAATACTCCAGATACTTGTTCAATGCCTGAATCCGTAAGTTTACGGTCTTGGGCTTGAACGTTTCAATAAGATACGTCTTGTAAAGCAACAAGTTCTTCTTGCTCAATTGGCATTCGCCTTTTTCCTCCTTGCAAGGCAGAGTGCCAGCACGCTTGCCCTTTGCTCTTGCTTCATTCGTCAATTCCCAGTGTCTGGAATTGAAATCGTTCACGGCATACATGTATGCCGAAACTGTGTTCTTCGCCATATTGGAATGGGTCAGATACTCTTTGAATTTTTCTACCATGATAATGATATTATAATTGTTTTTCGGGGAATAGCCCCCATATAATATGTCATGTCGGTTTACTCGTCTTAGTTCCTATTATGAGAAGTTCGCAGATGGAAAGACGGTCTGCATAGATAACGAGATTCCGTTTGAAATACCCACGTCTTGGTCATGGTGTCGTATAAGTCACTTGTTCCTTCATTCAAGTGGAAAACAACAAAGTAGCAGCAATAAAGGAAAGGGTACACCCCAGAAATTCATAACTACATCAAACCTATATTGGGGAAGGTTTGTTCTTGACAATGTAAAAATTATGAATTTTACAGACGAAGAAATCAAAACATGCTCAGCCACGAAAGGGGATTTGCTCGTATGTGAAGGCGGTGCGGGATATGGTCGCTCGGCAATATGGGACAAAGATTACGATATATGCCTCCAAAATCATGTTCACAGACTACGCCCCTTAATTCACGGAATTTGTGAATATGTTTACTATTTCATTTACCTCCAGAAAGAGAACAACCAACTTGTGTCTGTCGGAACAGCGATGCCTGGATTGTCGGCTAATCGTCTAAAAGGTTTGCTACTTCCATTACCTCCTTATAAAGAACAACTTCGTATTGTCTATAAATTAGAAGAAGTAGTTCCATATATTGAACGATATAGGGTAACAGACGAAAACTTATCACAGCTTAATGCTGACATACAAACTAACATAAAGAAAAGCATTCTTCAAGAAGCGATTCTGGGTCATCTAACAAAACAAAGTCCCGATGATGAGCCAGCAAACATTCTTCTTCAACGCATCCGAGAAGAGAAACTTCGACTTGTCAAGGAAGGTAAGTTGAAGAAGAAGGATGTTATCGACAGCACTATCTTCCGTGGTGACGATAACAAAAAAAATATTCCTTGTCCAATTCCTTTTTCAAATCATATAATACCTTTCCGTTGTCGGTAAGGTGGTTTTGCACCATGATATGTTTCAGATGAATTTTGCTCGTTCTCCAGAAGAGATGTAGATTTGACCGCAAATATACGATTTTTTACGTAAATACACATTATATAATTATAAAAAAGACTTTTTTTCTTCTGCTTTTTGCGATTTGTTTAGAAAAATTGAAACAAATCAATTCTAAATCCTGCTGTAGAAAAGGACTTCCATTTTTCATTCATCTCTTCCGGAGAGATTTTGATTTTTGCCAAACAATTCTTCTTGGATAGATAACACAATCTGTAGCAGCTTGTGTCACCTGAGCGCAATTTTTATTCACATAGAAAAAGGACTTTACACAAACTATAGGATTGTATTTTTCCTGAATTTAAAATAAAATTGTATATTTGCACAGATTTTAACAGGTAGTTTAAACAATTGTGGAAATGAGATTTAATTTATTGCATA
>JAZUMZ010000107.1:0-10499 GCA_045603885.1 Bacteroidaceae bacterium
TTAATGATTTTGGCTACTATTTTAAAAAAATCACATATAAAATGTTTGATTTTACATGATTTTTACCTTTAAGGCTACAATAAATAATACTTTTTTGACACTAAAAAATACAAAAAGACCTTTTCGTTTATGTAAAAAAGAATTATCTTTGCAAAAATATAACAATATAACTTATAGAATCATGTCACACACAACGTCTCTGAAAGAGAGTATGACAAAATTTCATCTGCTGTTTTTGTATCTTATCGTGGGTTTAGCCTTGGTTCTATCATCTTGCAAGGAAGAGCACGTCAGCAAGAAAAGCCCTCAATATGTAAAAACCACTGTAGCCGAGTCTGTTGGCGAGGAAAGTATGGTGAGCTATCCAGGCAAGACGAAGGCGTCGGACGTGGTTAACGCCTCATTCAAGGTAAGCGGTACATTAAGCCGCGTGTTAGTAAAAGAGGGTGATTATGTTAAGAAAGGTCAGCTCATCGCCGAGATTGACTCCCACGACTACGAAGTCCAGCTCCATGCCACCGAGGCGGAGCACGCTCAGATTAAAGCCGATGCTGAGCGTATAATATCCATGTATAACGAGGGTACCGCCACCGCTTCCAACTATGACAAAGCCCGGTATGGCCTTCAGCAAATAAACGAGAAACTCGCACATCATCGTGATCAGGTTCAATACTGCAAGCTTTATGCTCCGATGAGTGGATATGTCCAGAGCCGTCTTCATGACTCAGGCGAGAACGTAAGCGCAGGAATGCCAATAGTCTCCCTATTCTCATCGTCCAACATAGAAGTTGAGATTTTCATACCCGGCTCAGACTACAACCGTCGTAAAGAGATGCTTCGCGCCATCTGCACGTTCGATGCGATGCCCGAGAACATCTATTCAATGGACATAGCCCGTATGAGCAAAGAAGCCAACGCCAACCAGCTTTATATGGTAAGATTATCGTTTAAGCCCGGCAGCGACATCTCCAAGCTAACTCCCGGTATGACGACTATGGTATATGTGAGTTATATAAAAGACGGCAGTGCCGGCACTGTGAAAATCCCCTCATCATGTGTTTTACGCAATAAAGACCGCTCCATCGTGTTTATTTTCGACAAGCAGTCGAGCGTTGTCCGTCCCCGTGTTGTCACGATCGGCAACCTTGACACCCGTGGCAACATAGAGGTGACCAGCGGCTTAGAGTCAGGCGAGACCGTCGTGTCCGCCGGGGTTAGATTCCTGAAACCCGGCCAGAAGGTGAAGGAGGCAGACAAAACTTCCGTGTCGAATGTCGGAAGGTTATTGTAAGAATCACACAGTCAATATGGCAAATATAGATTTTAGCGGCTGGGCCCTGAAAAACCGCAAACTGGTTACATTCGCTGTTCTTTGCATAACCTTGGGAGGAATATTGAGTTTCTACCAAATGCCCAAGCTTGAAGACCCTGAATTAAAGGTCAAACAAGCGATGGTTGTGACAACCTACCCAGGTGCCTCTGCCCATGAGGTTGAGCTTGAGGTGACCGACAAGATAGAAAAAAGCATTCGCGAGATGCGCTCTATCAAGAGTCTCGAGAGCCAGTCGATGAACGACCTGAGCATCATCACCGTAGAGTTGCTCACGACGACTCCTAACGATGCGGTCGAGCAAGAATGGGATATGCTCCGCAGGAAGGTTGAGAACGCCTCCCATTCGCTTCCGAGCGGTGCGAGCAGCCCCGTTGTCCGTGATGATTTCGGTGATGTTTACGGCATGTTTTACTGTCTGACCGGCGACGGCCTGAGCAATATCGAGATGTCGGACTATGCCGAATTGGCCAAGCGCAACATCACCGACATAGAAGGTGTGGCCCGTTGCGACATTTATGGAGTGAAGGAAGAGTGCATATATATCGACATGCAGCAGGAGAAGATGGCCAACCTGGGCGTGATGCCCACAGAGGTGATCCAGACCCTGAACATCCAAAACAAGACAGCCTACAGCGGCTACTTCAACAACGGGGACAACCGCATACGCATACAGGTTGATGACCGATTCAAGACCGTTGACGACATAAGCCTGATGCTCATCCAGGGTCATGATGACGACCAGCTTCGCATTGGCGACATCGCTAAAGTTTACAAAGACTATGCCAAGCCCACCCGCAACGAGATGTACCGTGACGGCAACTCCGCTCTCGGAATCTCCATCGCCTGTATCGGCAGCTACGATGTCGTGAAGGTAGGCAAGCAGGTAGATGATGTGATTAAATCTTTGCAGTCGAGAATGCCTGTAGGCGTAAAATTCGAGAAGGTGTTCAACCAGCCAGAGCGTGTGAACGACTCCATCTCCACGTTCATAGTGAACCTGATAGAGTCTGTGGTTATTGTGATTCTTGTGCTTATCTTCACGATGGGCTTCAAATCCGGTGTGATTATCGGTATCAGCCTTCTTACTATAGTACTTGGTTCTCTTGTTGTGTTGAAAGGTTTCGACGGTACGCTTCAGCGTGTTTCTTTAGCTTCGTTTATAATAGCCATGGGCATGCTGGTGGATAATGCCATTGTGATTGTCGATGGAATCCTCATCGACATGCAGAACGGTATGCCTAAAAAAGAAGCCTTGTGCAACATCGGCCGCAAGACCAGCATGCCGTTATTAGGCGCCACGTTGATAGCGATACTTGCCTTCTGGCCTATATTCATGAGTCCCGACAGTGCTGGAGTCTATGTACGTGACCTGTTTATCGTTATCGCTGTTTCCCTGCTTCTATCCTGGGTATTGGCATTAGTCCACGTTCCTCTCATGGCAGAGAGTATGCTTCGCAGCCCTGAGGAAGAGGAGGCCTCGGGCAAGAAATCCAAGAAAGAGAAGAAAAATCCATACGGCGGATTTACTTACCGGCTGTTGGAGAGGATTCTCCGAATAGGTATCCGTTTCCGATATGTTGCAATTGCGCTGGCAGTGGGTTCTTTGGTTCTATGTGCCTGGGGCTATCAGTACCTCAACCAGGCATTTTTTCCAGACATGGAGTACGACCAGCTATACATGGAATACAAACTGCCTGAGGGTATCAACTCTACCCAGGTAAACAAAGACCTCACAGAAATTGAGGCCCTGCTGAAGCAAAACAAGCACATAACCCATGTGACACGTAGTATTGGTGGCACTCCAAGCCGCTATAACCTTGTAAGGAGTATCGCAACTCCTTCTCTGTCCTACGGCGAGCTTATTATAGACTTCGACAGTCCCCAGACGCTTGTCAGCCAGCTTGACAGTCTTCAAGATGTGATTGGCAGCAGGTTTCCCGACGCATACGTAAAGTTCAAGCGCTACAACCTGATGTTCAAGAAGTACCCGATTGAGGCTTGTTTCCACGGCCCCGACCCCGCGGTTCTTCATGTCCTGTGCGACTCAGCCTCAAGCATAATCCGCAACAGCAGCACCTGCTATCTGCCCACAAGCGACTGGAGTCCTAAAGTGCCTGTCCTGAACATAAAATACAATCAGGCCAGTGCCCGTACCAGCGGTCTGAGCCGCAGCGATGTCGCCACATCTGTAATGGCATATACCGGTGGCATTCCTATTGGTACCTTCTATGACGGTATCAACAAAAAAAGTATATATTTGAAATGCACAGATAGCGAAGGTAACGACATAGACCGTCTTGAGAACGTGGTGGTGTTCGGCATGATGCCGAACCTCAACAAAATCACCAACCGCACTGTTATCCAGCGACTGATGAGCGGTAGCATGACCAAGGACGAGGTTATAGAGACCCTTATTCAGAGCACTCCCCTGCGTCAGGTGGCCAAGAGCATAGATATAGAATGGGCTGAGCCTGTGGTCATGCGCTACAACGGGCAGCGCACAATGCGTGCCCAATGCTCTCCCATGCCCGGTGTCGGCACAGAGGCCGCCCGCAAGGATATCGCTGAGAAGATCGAGGCCATCCAGCTACCTGCAGGTTACAGTCTCACGTGGGAAGGCGAGAAACGCGCAAGCGACGACTCCATGAAATATCTGTTTGCAAACTTTCCGCTTGCCATCCTGCTTATGATTATGATAATGATAATCTTGTTCAAAGACTATAAGAAGCCACTGATAATCCTCTGTTGCGTTCCCCTGATTGTTGTTGGTGTTATCCCCACCATTCTCTTGACAGGCAAGCCGTTCGGATTTGTGGCAATAATCGGAGTGTTGGGATTGATTGGCATGATGATAAAAAACGGCATAGTTCTGATGGACGAGATAAACCTCCAGATAAGCAACGGAGTGACACCAGTGAGGGCTATGGTGGACAGTTCCAAGAGTCGTCTGCGCCCAGTTATGATGGCCTCTCTGACAACCATCTTAGGAATGATTCCGCTTATTACCGACGCCTTGTTCGGCTCCCTTGCCGTAACTATCATGGGAGGTCTGTTCATGGGAACAATCATAACACTTATATTTATCCCTATCCTCTATGCCACCTTCTTCGGACTTAAGAGCCAGAAACAAGAGATAGACGATTTATACGAAGACCTGGATGAGATAAGCGAAGAGGAAGTTGAGGAGAAAGCGGAACAACAATAAAAACCAGGAAGAATGAAAAGAATATTTTCAGTTATATTTGCAAGCATCTCATGCTTAGTTGGCTGGTCACAGGAGACTGTTAGTGACAGTACCCAATCCGCCGCGACCTCACCAGTTGTGACTCAGGGAAATGTGCTGTCAATACAGTCCGCCCAAAAGATGGCTCTTGGCTATAACAAAAGTATCAACCGCTCCAAGCTGGAGTTTGAGCAGAGAGGCTATGACCTTGAGGCGTACAAGAGCATGAGTATGCCGCGTATCAGTCTCATAGCCACCGACTTTTACTCCACTGCCAGCACACCCTTGACAATCAAGGGCGGCAACCTGCCTATTTATGCTTACAACGCGGCGGCAGGTCAGTATGTCCCAAACGTGACTGTAAACCCCGACGGGTCATATATGATGAACGAATATGCCTATTTTCCTGACCAGAAATTGAAATTGAAAATCAAGAACATGTTCATCGGTGGTATTCAGGTGACACAGCCGGTTTACACCGGAGGAAAACTAACCGCAGCTGTAAATATGGCCGAGATAGGACGGGAGATGTCGAGCGTGGCTATCCGTCTCTCTGAGGATGAGGTTATTGTCAAGGTTGACGAGGCATATATGCAGGCCGTAAGGGCCAAAGAGTTGTATATCGTGGCCGACAGTTACTACGACATGCTCGTGGAGCTGGAACGCACCGTGGAGAGTGCCGTCCGTCATGGTCTGCGTCTTCGCAACGACCAGATGAAGGTGGAGGTCAAGAAGAACGAGGCTGAGCTCAGTAAGCAGAAAGCTGAAAACGGCTATCTCCTTGCACGCATGAGCCTGTGCCACTTAATGGGTGTTCCTCTCAACGAGGCGTCGTCAATTGACATTGATACATACACAGCCAATCAGGATCGCATGGTTCCAAAATATCAGGGAGGGGTGGAATATCGCCCTGAATACACTCTTCTTCAGAAGCAGGTTGAGCTTGCTGAACAGCAGGTGAAACTCACCCGCAGCGAATATCTGCCCAACGTGGCACTGTTTGGAGGATACATGTATGCCAACGGTGGTGAGCTGGCAGGAAAGAAGCTGATCGACAACGGAAGCGCTGCTGTTGGTATCGCTGTCAATATTCCCATATACACATTCGGAGAGAACACCAACAAAATCCGTTCCGCCAAGGCCAAAGCCAAGATGGCTGCCCTGGACCTCAGCGAGAAGACCGACCTGATGAATCTGGAGATTACGATGTGTCGCACCAACCTATCCGAATGTGAGAAAGAGGTGGATATAGCCAAGAAAAGTTTCGACCAGGCGAGCGAGAACCTTCGCATATCCAAATCAGCATATGACAACGGCATAGAGCTGCTGTCCGATTATTTTGACGCCCAGGCCATCTGGCGTGACGCGGCTGCCAGCCTCGTTGAGGCCCGCTGCCAGCTTTTCCTGTCATACACCAAGCTATTAAAAGCGACAGGCCAGCTGAGATAGCTGACCTGTCACTTATAGAAACCCATTGCTTTCCTCCGGCTTTTTACAACCTCAGCCCTACAGATGTGTTGATAAACCAGTCGTTCAGATGGCCGTGGTTACCGTTGTGGTGATAGCGCATGTTGTTGAACTGCCCGTAGGCATTGATGAAATAACGCCCAAAATTATAGGTCACGGACAGACGGGCGTCAAAATTGAGGGCCATGCCGCTGTTGAACGTCTTGTTTCCCACGGGTGTTATGTGTAGGCTGTCATAGAACAACTTATCCCACTCATCACTGTCCATCTCCTCATCCCAAAACTCAGGGTCTCCCATCAGCTCATCTACATTCGTGGCATAGCCGTATGCTTTAACTCTGTTGACAAATGTGAGCATGGGCATAGCCATCACGTTGATAAGCAGCCCGCGTGCGGGCACCCAGTTATAGGCATAGCCAACCCCTACGCTTCCCTGCCACAGCTTAATCTTTCCCAGACCTTTCATCATGTAAATCAAGTCGCCATTGGTATGAGAGGCATAATCGATGGAGCCGTGGTAGTACATTGCTCCTGCCATAAGCGAGCCAGCCGACCGCTTCTGCAGTACCGACTGGTCGTATGCCGCGGCATAGGAAAAGCGTTTGCCGTTGAAGAGATAGTATCCATCCACAAAGACAGTATGCACTTTTATGGGACTGATAAGCTCCACCTTGCCCCATTCATCCTTATTCTCATCTGGAATGAGGTCACTGTTAAGGTCAAAATCAGGCGTGTTGTTCTCAAACGAGTGGACACGCACATTTACCCCGTATGCCCCGCCTGTGGCACCGAGTGTAAGGTAGCTACCCTTGTCGCCTCCCACGTTAACGGTATATCCCAGGCCATATCCCCGATATCCTGCCCAGAGTCCCAAATACCGCGATGGTTCGGTCTTCAGGCTTGGCTTCGCACTGTATTCCACACCCGCAATCGTGCCGGATGACTTCATGCCCAACATGCTCTGGTTCACGTTACCTTTGACAATGATCTGCCATGGTCTCTCAGGAGCCTCAATATATCTTTTGTCAAGCCCCTTGACCGACATAGAGTCAATCAGCGTTCCCACCTTCCGGATCAGTTTTGGCAGTCCGGTTTGAGCTGATGCGTTTAAGCAAAAGAATAATGAGAGAATTATGATAGAGTATCTTTTCATAAAATGCTCTTTAAACTATCAGTAGTATAGGCTACAATGCTTATTATTCAAGCGGAATCTCAGGGTGCTGCACGGCGAGTGGAAGCCCCTTCTGCGAGAGATAGAACATGTATAGTATGACTGGCTTCTTTCCCCGGTTCTCTCCGTGGTGAATGGTGTTCACCATCTCTACTACTGCCTCTCCCTCATGCACGACCTTCTCCTTTCCGTCTTGTCCGATAATGGTCAGCTCGCCTTGCATCAGCACACCGTAGTTCATCACCGGGTGGTGATGCCATCCCAGCTTCTTTCCTGCCGGGAACACATACTTTACAGCCACCAGCTCCGGGCGTCCATCTAAGTAATCGGGTAACTCAACTCCGTCCCAGCTCTGAGCTGTACGTATCAACTCGGTTGACACTACCTGTTGTGCGGGATTGTCCTCTTGTGCAAGAGCCTTCTTACAAGATGTCAGAACTAAACTTCCAACTATCAAGCCGCAGATAGAAAAGATGGCGGCTCGCATCCATAATTTTGTCTGTCTCATTTTTTTATTGTTTCAAATATAATTTGTGTAAGTAAATATTACGTATTATTCATCATCATCCTCGCTATCAGACCAATCAGAGCCATGTGGACGGGATAATAATAGTAGAAGAACTTGCCAAGCCATCGGCATCGTCCCCGTTGTCCGTTGTACATCGCCAAGAGCGGCACTGCCAACCAACATGCCATGTGTACCATTCCGTAGGTTTGGCTGTGGAAGATGGAGAATGCTACTGCATACATTGTGATTATGAGCATCATCCACAACATCTGCCTGCAGAAGTAGCCCCTGCTCCGCCCTATCATAAGTATTGCCAACGGTGCGGCGCAACTCCAGTCGGACGTGCATGTGAGCACACAGGCCAGCAGTGTGATTGCCACCTTATGCCATCGCGCCAGCTTTTCCAAATCCCACACCTTCAGCAGAATCAGCCCCCACAGCAGTGGCCATGCTATGCTCGTGGCATTGAAGAGCAGGTTGTCCAAGGGATTGAATCCCGACATGTTGAAAAAGCAGAAAGCGAAATGGCTCACCACAGCCAGAATCAGCAAGCGGAAGAGGTATCGTCGGTAGTTGTGTGTGTAGTGATAGCCCTCAGCCACGAAGAATATCATCATCGGAGCAGTCAGGCGTCCTATGCTGTGCAGACCAATCTGCAGCGGTGTCTCCGCCTGCTCGTAGGTTTCAATACCCACCCATGCCAAGTGGTCAATCGTCATGGCAACAATGGCTATTACCTTCAGTGCGTTCCCGCTTAGTCCTTTTACCGTCATTTCCCTATCTGATATTTTCTTGCCATAGTCATCTGCGTATTAATAGCGCAAAGTTACAACATTTTGCTCAAACAGCAAAATATTTTCTAAAGAGGGAACGGTATAATGCCCGCTCCCTCGTCATGATTGTTTTTACTTCTTACGTTTAATGGTTACCTTATGTCCGTTGTGGATATACACACCGGGCTGCGTAGGTTTGCGACCAAGCTTGAAGCCCTGCAGGGTGTACCAGTCGCCGTCGGCATTGTCAACAGTGATGTCGTTGATGCCAGTAGTGATATCGATGTCGAGTATGTATGGCTCGTCAAGAGTGCCGTAGGCAGCATCGCTGATGAACGGCAGACTGTTGTCAACGCTGTATTCCCGGCCATCCACATATACGCGCAGTTCCATCTTTTTCTGGCTGTCGTCTTCCGACGACCCCATGACGGTCAGGAAGTACCAGCCTCTCTTGTATCCCACCGTTCCGCGACACTCACCGTCTATGAATCCACCAACCTCTGCATCATCGCGCTCACGTCCGTCCTTCTTCACCACCGCAATGATGCTGAGGTTGTCAGGATAGAGATAGAGGTCCACAGGCGTGAAGTGGGAAAGTTGAGAGTTGAGAGCAGAGAGTTGAGAGTTGTCATCCGCACGTTGTGGCGCATGAGCCGTTGCTGCCTTACCACTGGGATAATGGAATGTCTTCTCCTTCGATGCCTTCGAGCGGTAGATATAGCCTTGTCCCGGCACGATGCTCTCCAGCGTACCTTCCCAGTAGCCCTTGTTGCTGAACTCCGCGAATGCCGTACGGCTCTTCACACGGTCTCCCGCCTCAGGAGCGAGTTCGCTGAATGCCTCGTCAACCGACATTACCGAACTGGACAGTGTACCAATCCAGTTGTATCCCGGATGCATGGTCTGCGGCAGGTTCTTGGTATCTAATGCCAGTCCGATGATGTCGAAGTCTGTCTTTGTCGATAGTTGCATCTTATACATCTTGCCTGGCTCAAACTTCTCCAATTCACCTTGAATCTCGCCGGTCTTATCGACGGTAGAGAATCCGTCGGTCTGGCTCTTGATGTTCTTGAAGCGCTTCAGGGTGTTCTTGTCTCTCGGCAACTGCCATTCCAGGCTCTCTATAAGCGGCTCCACATATATTGACATCCACGTCCAGCCCTTGGCCAGCGAAACTGGTTGCTCCAGAGCGTTGGCCACGTCGAACTTGACAGGCGCATCGTAGGAGCCGTAGTTGGCATCCGGCGCGTACTGAATACTCAGTGCTAAGTCCTTGCCAGGAATCATCACACCCACCAACGGATGTATGGTACCCGTCGAGGCGTCATATACTTTGAAGGTCAGTTCGCTGATGCCGTCGCTCAGTTCCGTAAGCGAAGCTCCATAGATAACCATATCAACGTAGTAAGCGTCGCGTGTGCGTACATACTTCGGACTTGTCACACCGCGACAGAGTCCCATCTCGTCGAAAGCGGCAATCCTGGTGCCGGTATTCTCGCAGATCTTGTCGTCGATGTATATCTGTCCGGTCAGCGTCATGTTGTTCTCATAGAGATTCGGGTCAACAGTCCAGTTAGGCTCGTCGCCCTTAACAGTAACGTTCAATTGAAGAACACGACGGATGCCCAGTCGGTCGGTCAGGTAGATATACTCTGTATGGCGACCCACCGGCGCACTCTGGTTGATGGTGAACGTGATGGGTTCAGAGATACTGACCGTTCCTATAGTCTTATCTACGGTCATCCATGTAGGCAGTCCGCTGATTTCGTATGACTGTGTAGTTCCGGCATTATTATATACGTATGTGGTGAACTCCTTCGTCTCGTCCCATTGCTTTTCAATGTTCTCGGAAGCGCCGCTACCCAGCCACGTCACACTGGCAAAGTTGGTGTGGAATTTCCACTGCACAGGCTCCGAGTTGTTGCCGTGCTCGTCCTTGATATAGCTGATAGTAGCCACGAAGTCGTTGTTGTCCATAAGCGGCAGTACAGCATCGGGGAAGGAGAAGTATATCTCGTCGGAAG
>JAZUMZ010000108.1:0-4952 GCA_045603885.1 Bacteroidaceae bacterium
TTGTGCAAGACAAAAGGACAAATCTTGGAGCAGCGAGAACAAAAGGAAGTTTACTTTCAATTTGTCGAGTCGTGACAAGATGCAGCGAAGATAAAGATGCCGCTAAGAAATGTGAAGCGTCGAAGTGAAACGGAACACCCAAGAGATATTAAAAACTAATTTATAGAAGTATCCTTTAAGGTAAAAGATTAATATTCTATTTTTTATACCCTCATTACATGCCAAAAAAGTTATTGACCCCCGATTATATTTTTGAATCCTCGTGGGAAGTATGTAATAAAGTTGGTGGCATCTACACTGTTCTATCTACCAGAGCAAAGACGTTAGTCGAGAAGATTGGTGACAACCTCGTTTTTATCGGGCCCGATTTCTGGACAAACCAGCAAAACCCACTTTTCAAGGAGTCTAAGACCCTGCTTGCACCATGGAGAAAATTTGCGGTGAAAGAAGAGTCTCTGAAAATCAGGGTGGGAAGATGGCAGATACCGGGACAGCCTATCGCGATTCTTGTGGATTTTAATCCTTTTTTCGAAAAGAAAAACGATATCTACGGCTGGGCATGGGAAAACTTTCAGGTTGACTCGCTTCATGCATATGGTGACTACGATGAAGCCTCTATGTTCTCCTTTGCTGCTGGAAAAGTAGTTGAAAGCTACTACAAATTCCACGGACTAAACAACAAAGACAAGGTGGTTTACCAGGCTCATGAGTGGATGACAGCCCTCGGTGCTTTATATGTTCAGAAAGCCGTTCCGGAGATTGCGACTATTTTTACTACTCATGCAACCAGTATCGGACGTTCCATCGCTGGAAACAACAAGCCGCTTTACGACTATCTCAACGGTTATAACGGCGACCAGATGGCAGAAGAGCTCAATATGCAGTCGAAACACTCTGTGGAGAAAGTGGCGGCACATAATGTGGACTGCTTCTCTACCGTGAGCGATATCACGGCACGTGAGTGTGAGCAGTTGCTCGATAAGAAACCTCACGCAGTGCTGATGAACGGATTTGAGGATGACTTCGTTCCGCAGAAAGGCAGTGCCTTTGATGACGCGAGAAAGAAAGCCAGAAAGAAAATACTGAGCGTGGCTAACTCGATGCTTGGCACCAACCTTAAGGATGATACTGTCATTGTCAGTGTGGGAGGTCGTTACGAGTATAAGAATAAAGGTCTTGACATCTTTGTTGATTCTATGAACCGTCTGCGCCACGACAGCCGGGTGGAGAGAAATATACTCGCCCTTGTGCTTGTTCCGGCATGGATGAAAGAGGTGCGTACGGATCTGGTTGACCGTATCAAGAGCCGTAAGGCATTCGACGAGCCGGTTGACAACCCGCGCATCACACATGTGCTCAACAATCAGGAATACGATAATGTGCTCAACCAGATGAACTGGCTTGATATGTTCAACCGCCCAGACGATAAGGTGAAGGTGATTTTTGTGCCTTGCTACCTTGACGGAAAAGACGGTGTGTTCAACCTGCACTATTACGACATGCTTATAGGTATGGACCTGTGTGTATATCCATCCTATTATGAGCCGTGGGGATATACTCCGACAGAAAGCGTGGCGTTCCATGTGCCCTGTATTACGACTGACCTCGCCGGATTCGGACTGTGGGCGAACAAGTTGAAGGGAAGACCCAGCGAGCTTGAGGACGGTGTGAAAACCATTCATCGCTCCGACAACAATGCGGCAGAGGTGTCCGATGACATCAAAGAAACCGTAATCAGGTTTATCAGAATGGACAACAGCTCTGTGGAGCAAACAAGGAAAAATGCTGCCAAAGTCGCTGAGAAGGCACTGTGGAAGCACTTTATAAAATATTATTATGAAGCCTACGACATTGCGCTGAGAAACGCACAGGCAAGAGTGAAACAAACAAAGTAAATTTTTTCTCTAATTTTATAAAATATGAAAGTAAAAGCAAACAATGCTAATGAGGCGGTTTGGAAAGAGATTAGTGTAAGGTCTTCGATACCTGAGGTACTCAAACCACTCGACGAAATTGCACACAACATGTGGTGGTCTTGGAATTCGGAAGTAGGACACCTGTTCCAGGATATGGACAAAGACCTCTGGAAGAAAGTGGTGCAAAATCCGGTTCTCTTCCTCTCAAGAATGAATTATTCCAAACTCGAGGAAATCGCAAAGGATGAGGCTATAGTGAAGAGAGTTAATAAGATCTATGCTGATTTCCGCAAATATATGGATGTGAAGCCTGACACTAAACGTCCGTCTGTGGCTTATCTCTGTATGGAATATGGTCTCAGCCACGTACTCAAAATATACTCAGGAGGTCTCGGAATCTTGGCTGGCGACTACCTTAAGGAGGCGTCTGACTCAAATGTTGACATGTGTGCGGTGGGATTCCTGTATAGATTTGGATATTTCACACAGACCCTCTCAATGGACGGTGATCAGGTTGCTAAATACGAGGCTCAGAACTTCGGCGAGCTGCCTATAGAGCGTGAGCTTGACGAGAACGGAGAGCCTGTAGTTGTGGATGTTCCTTTCAACAACTACACTGTTCACGCTTACATTTGGAGAGTGAACGTTGGTCGTATCAAGCTTTATCTCCTTGACACCGACAACGAGATGAATAGCGAATATGACCGCACGATTACTCACAGCCTATATGGTGGCGATTGGGAAAACCGTCTGAAGCAGGAGATTCTGCTTGGTATCGGTGGTATCCTCACTCTACAGAAACTGGGTATCAAGAAAGACATTTACCACTGCAATGAGGGACACGCTGCGCTCTGCAACGTGCAGCGACTGGCTGACTTCGTGGCTGAAGGTCTGTCTTTTGATGAGGCTCTCGAGGCTGTGCGCACAACTTCTCTTTATACAGTCCACACTCCCGTCCCTGCTGGTCACGACTATTTCGACGAGGGACTCTTCGGAAAATATATGGGACAGTATCCGCAGAAACTTGGAATATCATGGACAGATTTCATCGGTATGGGACGTGTCAACCCTGAAGACAACAGCGAGCGTTTCTGCATGTCAACTTTCGCATGCAACACATCTTCTTGGGTTAACGGCGTAAGCTGGCTACACGGAAAGGTTTCCAAAGATATGTTCAGCAACATCTGGAAAGGATATTATCCTGAAGAACTTGACAATGTGGGATATGTCACCAACGGAGTACACTTCCCAACATGGTCGGCTTCTGAGTGGAAGAAACTTTACGGCAAACATTTCGACACATCATACTATAACGATCAGTCTAATGCAAAACTATGGGAGAAAATCTACGAGGTGCCGGATTCAGAGATTTGGAAGACAAGACAGTCTCTCAAACTTAAACTGATTGACTATATTAAGGTGGCATTCCGCGAGGACTGGCTCAAGAACCAGGGAGACCCTTCACGCATTGTGTCGCTGGTGGAGAAAATCAACCCGAATGCCCTGCTTATAGGTTTCGCAAGACGTTTCGCTACATACAAGCGCGCACATTTGCTCTTCTCCGGCCTCGATCGTCTGTCGAAGGTTGTCAACAACCCCAACTATCCTGTGCAGTTCCTGTTTGCAGGAAAAGCTCACCCTCACGATGGAGGTGGACAGGGACTCATCAAGAAAATATACGAGATTAGCCGTCGTCCGGAGTTCCTTGGAAAGATTATATTCCTGGAGAACTATGACATGAAACTGGCACGTCGCCTTGTGACTGGCGTGGATATCTGGATGAACACACCGACACGTCCGCTTGAGGCATCTGGAACATCTGGTGAGAAGGCGTTGATGAACGGTGTTATAAACCTCTCTGTGCTTGACGGGTGGTGGCTCGAAGGCTATCGCGAAGGTGCTGGATGGGCACTCACCGAGAAGCGTACATACCAGAACCAGGAGCAGCAAGACCAGCTCGACGCAGCTACTATCTACTCACTCCTTGAGAATGAGATTCTGCCTCTTTACTATGCACGCAACTCAAAGGGGTACAGCGAGGGATGGATCAGGACAATCAAGAACTCTATTGCACAGGTCGCTCCTCATTATACAATGAAACGTCAGCTTGACGACTATTTCGACAAGTTCTATAATCCTCTCGCAAAACGCGCGAAACTATTGTTCAAGGACAACTTTGCCAAGGCTAAGCAAATCGCACTTTGGAAAGAACAGGTGGCTGAGCGTTGGGACAACATCAATGTTATATCACTAATCAGACATGACGAGGTTATTAAAGGTATTTTCGAGAGTGGTAAGAAATATCGCATGACATGCGTTGTAGATGAGCAGGGACTCGACGATGCAGTTGGTATAGAACTCGTGGTTACACAGTCGGATGAAGAGGGTAAATATCACATATCTGACATCCAGCAGCTTCAGGTGACTAAGCGTGAGGGTAACCTCTTCACTTTTGAGGGTGCTATGCTTCTGCCTAACGCAGGTTCATTCAGAATTTCATACAGAATGTATCCTAAGAACGCTGACCTGCCTCATCGTCAAGACTTCTGCTATGTGAAATGGATTTACTGCTGATAATCAGACTGATATACTAAATTTAAAAGTCCTGCGGATATTTTTTCGCAGGACTTTTTCTTTCAATCACATCCCAACATTATTAAAATATAATAATTTTTATTGTTCGGTTTTGTATTTCTGAGATTAATTACTATCTTTGTCGTGTGAAAAACTAATTGGTTATTAATTCTAAAAAACAAAGATTATGGCAACAAAGAAATGGGTATGCCCGGTGTGCGGATACGTACATGAGGGAGACACACCACCAGAGAAATGTCCGCAGTGTAAAGTTCCTGGAAGCAAATTTAAGGAAGTGAAAGAAAATGCAGGGCTTAACTTCGTCACAGAGCATGTGCTTGGAGTAGCTAACGATGTTCCTGATACTGAGGACGGACGTTTTATCGTTCAGGGTCTTAAGGACCATTTCAATGGCGAATGCTCAGAAGTGGGTATGTATCTCGCAATGAGCCGTCAGGCTGA
>JAZUMZ010000109.1:0-27017 GCA_045603885.1 Bacteroidaceae bacterium
TCCAGAAGTCGTCTATTGAGCCTTCGAAGAAATCGTTCGGTATAAACAGATGTTTCTCAACGTCTTCCTGGTTGAGGTTATATCCGGCCTCGCGACTGAGGATCACCAGTTTGCGAATCACGTCCTTGCCGCTCAGGTCGATACGGGGGTCTGGCTCGGAGAAACGCTCCTCTTTTGCCATCCTCACGGTCTCGGAGAACGGGATGTCTGCGGAAATCTTGTTGAATATGTAGTTCAGAGTGCCGCTCAGCACAGCCTCCAACTTCTCAATTTTGTCGCCTGAGTTCACCAAGTCGTTCATTGTGTGGATGATAGGAAGACCGGCGCCTACGTTGGTCTCATACATGTATTTCACACCGCGGTCGCGAGCTGTGGCTTTGAGCTTCTCGTAAACCTTATAGTCGGATGAAGCTGCTACCTTGTTGGCTGCTACAACGTTGATGCTGTGGTCGAGGAAGTCTTGGTAGAGTCCTGCGATTCCAGGTGCTGCCGTGCAGTCCACAAACACGGAGTTGAAGATATTCATGCCGATCACCTCACGCCTGATGCTCTCCTCGTTGCTGCCTGGATGCTTGGCAAGCTCGTCGCGGTAGTTGCTAAGGTCTATGCCGTCACGGTTGTATATAGCGCAGGTCACGTCTATGATTCCTACAACGTTAAGCTGAAGACGGCGTTCTTTCATCAAGATCTCTCTTTGCTGGGCTATCTGCTGGATGAGCGAGCCGCCCACAGTGCCGGTGCCGCAGATAAACAGGTTGAGCACCTGATATTCAGAGAGGAAGAAACTGTCATGAAGAACGTTCAATGATTTTCTCAGGAACCGGTTTTCAACCACGAACGAGATGTTTGTTTCTGACGCGCCTTGGGCACAGGCAATCACGCTGATGCCGCTGCGGCCCAGGGTGCCGAACAGCTTGCCGGCGATACCGGGGGTGTGCTTCATGTTTTCACCTACGATGGCGATGGTGGCGAGATTCTTCTCCTGGGTCATGGGATACATGGCGCCCATCTCAATCTCCTGGCTGAACTCATGGTTCAGAACGTCGCATGCCTTGTCGGAGTCTTCGTTGCGAACACCGATAGAGGTGGAGTTTTCTGAGGAGGCCTGGCTGACGAGGAACACGCTGATTCCTTCTTGGGCCAAAGCGGTGAAGATACGACGGTTCACACCAATCACTCCAACCATCGACAGTCCGGAGACAGTAATCAGGCTTGTGTCGTTGATTGACGAGATTCCTTTGATGGCGCGGCTGCTTTTTTCACCTTCTGAAGAGATAATTGTGCCTTTGCCGTCGGGCTTGAACGTGTTTTTTATCAGAATCGGTATGTTTTTTATGCATACCGGATATATTGTCGGGGGATAAACCACCTTGGCGCCGAAGTGGCTCAACTCCATGGCTTCTATATAAGAAAGGTGGTCAATTGTGTATGCTGTGTTTATGACTTTGGGGTCGGCGGTCATGAATCCGTCAACGTCGGTCCAGATCTCAAGTATGGATGCGTCGAGGGCGGCGGCTATAATGCTCGCCGTATAGTCTGAGCCGCCGCGTCCGAGGTTGGTGATCTCGCCTGTTTCGTTGTCCGACGAAATAAAACCTGGAACTATGGCAATAGGACGTGCCGACTTGGGGTCGTTGCCAAGCGACATGAAGTCTTTAAACTCCTTTCTCACACTGTCGTAGGTGGTGCTGGTGACAAGGCTGTTCTCTCCGTTCTTCTTCTCTGTCTTTATGAAGTTTAGGGAGTTGTGTAGGGAGGCACCGTCAATTACTGCGGACACAATGGCGGAAGAAAGACGCTCACCATAGCTTACGATGGCATTGGAGGTCTTCTCCGACAGGTCGCGTATGAGATAGACACCATGGTAGATACTCATAAGGTCGCTCAGAAGGGTGTCAACGGTCTTCAATACCTTCACCTGCTTCTCAGCGTCTGGAATTACCGCGTCAATCATCTGGTGATGACGTCTTACCATTTCGTTGTAGGAGTCTATGTAGCGGGAATCGCCACGTAATGCCTGGCGCGAAGTATTTAGAAGTTGGTCGGTTATACCTCCTAATGCCGAGACAACCACAACTACAGGCTCTTCGCTTGCCTCTACGATACGTTTTACACTCAGAATACTTTCCACGGAACCCACGGATGTTCCGCCAAATTTCATCACTTTCATCTTGGTAAATATAATCTTTATATTCGTGTAACGGCTTGATTTTCAAACCTCCAAACATGCCAAATTATGGCTCCCTCTGCCCAGCCAAACAAAGTCCGCGGCGTTGAGAACGATAACTTGTCAATGCTCAGTACACATAATGCTTTGCAAAATTACACATTTTTAGCCGAATGACCAAATTTATACACCCCAAAAAGTATTTCGGCTAAACGAACTTTCCTTCTGCTATCTTGAATCCGCGGAGGAAGTCCGCTATGTCCATGCGTTTCTTCCCGGCTTGCTGCAAACTCAGAATCTCAAGCCAAGCGTCGGAAGTGGCGACACGCAGGAATGATTTGCCGTCTGTATTGATTGTGCCAGGCAACACATTGCCGCTTTTTATCGCATCCCCTTTGCCTGTCTTGAAGATTTTTATATCCAGTTGTTTGTCACCCTCGTCGAACACAGTCCATGCGGCTGGATAGGGACTCATTCCACGGATGAAATCATAAACTTTTTTTTGTGGTTGGCGCCAGTCTATGCGACATGTCTCTCGAAATATCTTTGGAGCGGGTCTCAGCACCTCGTCCTCGCCGTACATCAAATCCTGATCGACGGTGCGCAGGGTTCCGTCGATGATTTTATCTACTGTCTCGCAAACGAGCTTGGAGCCGACTTCCATCAGCTTGTCGTGGACTATTCCAACATCATCGGTATCTTCAATTGGCACACGGACTTGTTTAATCACCTCGCCTGTGTCTATCTCATGCTGCAAAAAGAATGTAGTCACTCCTGTCTCGGTTTCACCGTTGATGACTGCCCAGTTTATGGGAGCGGCGCCACGGTATTGGGGGAGCAGTGAGGCGTGGAGGTTGAAGGTGCCCAGACGGGGCATAGACCACACCACTTCAGGCAACATCCTGAAAGCCACCACAATCTGAAGGTCGGCATTGAGAGACGAAAGCTCTTCGAGGAATTGCTCGTCCTTTAGCTTCTCAGGTTGGAGAACCTTAATTCCATGCTCTTGGGCATATACCTTTACCGGGCTGGGCGTCAGATGGTTGCCATGGCGGCCAACTGGTTTGTCGGGCATCGTGATGACTCCTACCACGTTGTAGCCTCCATCTACCAATGCCTTCAAACTGGCAACGGCAAAATCAGGGGTGCCCATATATACTATTCTTAAACTTTCTTTGTTCATAATCGTGTCAAATTTTTCTGCGAAGTTAAGGTTTTTTTGCGAAATGGGGATTTTTTTTTAAAAAAATCTTTCGTTGTGGATAGAATTGACAAAAAAATAGCTAAATTTGTAATTTGAATAAGTTTGCATAAATGAAACTAACTACATAATACATGTTTAAAATTATGAAAAACGCTAACTTCTTTGCTGTTGACTTGGGAGCAACAAGCGGCAGGACTATTCTGGGAAGTGTTGTGGAAGGAAAACTGCTCCAAAGAGAGCTTACAAGATTCCCAAATAATATCATCCAGACTGGCGGACATTTTTTCTGGGATATTTATGCTCTATACAACGAGGTCATACGTGGACTGAAAGTTGTGGCTCAGGAAAAACTCGAAATCACATCTATAGGTATCGACACGTGGGGATGCGATGTCGTATGCATCGGTAAAGACGGAGGGGTGCTGAGAAACCCCTATTGCTACCGCGACCCGCACACCGACAACGCTATGGAGGAGTATTTTAAGCTTATTCCCAAAAAGACGGTTTACGAGAAGACTGGAATTCAGTTTATGCAGTTCAATACACTCTTCCAGTTGAGCACCATGATGAAAAACCATGACTCGGCGATTGAGGTGGCAGACAAAATCTTGTTTGTTCCCGACGCACTGATGTATATGCTCACAGGGGAGACTGTATGCGAGTACACTGTTCTTTCTACAAGTCAGATGCTCAACCCGATGACGAAAAAAATCGATAAAGACCTTATCGAAGCTATCGGACTGAGGGAGAGCCAGTTCGGAAGGTATGTAAATCCGTCTGACCATGTCGGTGTTCTTACCGAGGAGGTGCAGAAAATCACAGGACTCGGCCCCGTTCCCGTTGTGGCGGTGGCTGGTCATGACACCGGAGCCGCAGTGGCGTCAGTGCCTGCGCAGGACGAGAAATTCGCCTATCTGAGCTGTGGTACATGGTCATTGCTCGGAATCGAGACTAAAGAGGCGATTATCTCCGACAAGACTTTCGAATATAATTTCACCAACGAGGGTGGTGTGGAAGGAACCACACGTTTCCTCAAAAATATCTGCGGAATGTGGCTGCTGGAGAGGTGTCGTAAGGAATGGAAAGCGGTTGAGACCGTGAACGCCGAGGATGAGGCTCCTGCCAACGTGAATGTGATCAACAGCGATGCGGCTGAGGCCGAGGGATTCCGCTCGTTCGTCAACCCCGACGACCCCAGGTTCTCTAATCCTGCGAGCATGATAGAGGCAATTCAGGGATATTGTCGTGAGAGCGGACAACCCGTACCTGTGGGTTACAAACAGATTGCGCGCTGCATTTTCGACTCGCTCGCAATGAGATACCGCCAGGTCATCGGATATCTCAACGACTTGGCTCCATTCCCGATCGAACGTCTTCACGTCATCGGAGGAGGTACTTACAACAAACCGCTCATGCAGATGGCTGCCAACAGCACGGGGTTGCCGGTAATCACAGGACCGGTGGAGGGTACCGCCATCGGAAATATTATGCTTCAGGCCAAGGCGGCGGGACTTGTGGGTGATATATACGATATGAGGAGGATCATAGCCGACAGTATTGATATATGCAGATATGAGCCCCAAGACCGTCAGGCATGGGATGAGGCGTACCAAAAATACCTCAATGTCACCAAGAATTAAAAACCAAGAAATAAAAACAAAAAACTAAATACTAAAACCTAATATCTTATGGCAAAACCATTAGTTGAAACAAAAGCAAGGGTAGGAGTCTTTTCTATAGCACTTGGTGCTTACCTGCCCCAGTTCCCATCACTCGTACCGGAATTTAAATCTCAGTATGAGGCGTTTAAAAAGACTTTGCCCGACACAGTCGAGATTATCGACGGAGGCATGGTGACAACCAAGGAGCAGTCACAGGCGGCAGGCGACAAATTCCGCGCCGCTGACGTTGACCTCGTCATTTTGCAGTTGCTCACCTACGCCACTTCTTACAACATGTTGCCAGCCGTGCGCGACCTCGATGTGCCGGTGGTGCTAGTCAACGTGCAGAAGAAGAAGGCTCCTGACTATGAGAACACTGACATTCCCACATGGCTCGGTGAGCTTTATGCTTGCGGTGCTGTGGGAGAGATGGTGGCCGACCTCGAGCGTGCTGGAAAACGCCATGCCGTGATAACTGGTGTGGTGGAAGGCGGCGACCCGTATGTGAAGGCTGAGATTGAGGACTGGTGCCGTGCAGCTCAGGTGAGACGCCGTTTCCGCGACACTAACATCGCACAGATCGGACGCCCTTACCCAGGAATGATGGACCTCTATATCGACGAGACTAACCTCTACCACCGTATGTGGCTCTACACCAAGCAGTTCGACTGGGAGAAGATGTGGGCTATAGCCGACAATATCACCGACGAGGAGGCGATTCGCACCAAGGCTCAGGATATCCTCGACACATTCGACATCGAAGGTGGAGGAACAATCGAGAAGGTGTGGGATATGGCCAAGTATGTAGTGGCTTTCGAGCAGTGGGTTAAGGACGAGCAACTCGGACTCATCGCCAGCCATTACGACGGATTCGCACAGGGGGTGGCTGGAAAACTCGACTCTATGCTCATACCGGCTTTCTCTATGCTGATTAAGCAGCACACAGCATGTGCGGTGGAAGGCGACATGAAGGTGGCTATGGCAATGTCTATCCTGAAGACCATTTCCGGTACAGGCACACTATCTGAGATGTACTCAATCGATTTCAATAAGGATATCTGCATCATCGGACACTCGGGCTCAGGAGACTTCGATATCTCTCAGGCAAAGAAACCCACAATGAAGATCGTGCCTGTGTTCCACGGAAAGTCGGGTGGTGGCTATCTCACTCAGTTCTATCCGCCTGTAGGAGAGGTTACTTATCTCGGTATCACACAGGACAAGAACGGTGTGTTCAAATTTGTCGTTGCGGAGGGTGTGAATGAGGAGGGACCGATCTTCACGTTCGGCGACACCAACATGCGCACACGCTTCACTTGCGGGGCACGTGAGTTCTGCAACAAGTGGAGCGAGGCGGGACCTACCCACCACATGGCTGCTGCCGTGGGACGTCATATCGACACAATCCTAAAGGTGGCTAAGATATTTAATGTTGAGGTTGACATCGTAACAAGATAAGAATATGGCAAAAGGTGGAAGCTTAAAGAGCACACTTGCGGTGTCTCTCAACAACTATCTCGACGCTGGAGCAATCGTGGCCGGTGCAAGCGGATTGACATTGTGGCAGAATTATCTGGAACTGAGCGAGCTTAGCCTCGGATGGCTCAACTTTATCAGCGCCAACTGCCTCGGAGCGGCGGTGGGTGCTATAATAGGAGGATTCCTTGCCGACAAATACGGACGTAAGTTCATATTCACTTATAACCTGCTTGTGTATATGTTCGGAGTTTTGCTCATCATGTGTTCGGTGAATTTCCCTATGCTCCTCGCAGGATTCTTGTTTACAGGTATATCTGTGGGAGTTGGAGTTCCGGCTTCATGGACATATATATCAGAAAGCTCAGAAATCCACAATCGTGGGCGTAATATCTGCATATCACAGATGTCATGGGGGGTGGGCCCTATGTGTATCCTGCTGTTCGGAATGTTGTTCGCTCCTCCGGGTGGTTACCTCTTTGATTGGGTTCAGTCACTCGCTACCTCTATTGGAGGGGCAGGAATGACCGAGGCGGAGGTCAACGTGTTCAGCTCACGAGTTGTATTCTTCTCACTTTTCTTGGTGGCGTTCATTGCCTGGAACTTGCAACGCAAACTTCAGGAAAGTGCTGAGTTTGAGGCACAGAAAGCGTCTGGAAAACAGGCTGGCTTGCTCGACAATATCAGGGTGCTGTTCTCCAACAAGGTGGCTGTCAGGACTGTTGCGTTCCTTGCGGTGATTTATCTCACTTGGAACCTGGTTGCGTCGGTCATGGGATTCTTCCAGCCTCATATTTATGAGTCGGCGGGAGGAATGACCAACGAGGATGCGAACATGTTGAGCTGTATCAGCTGGGCTGTGGTCGTGGCGACTACATTTGTCATTTCTTTCCTTGTTGATAAAGTGGCTCATCGACTGTTCTATGTATTCGGACTTTTGTGCGCACTCACCGCATGGTTCATCATTATCGGTATCGGTGTCAGCAACCTCTTGTGGCTCTGGGTGTTTACTATCCTCTGGGGTGTCAACAACGGTTGCTCGGTTCAGGTGTTCTATGCATTATGGGGTTCAGAGCTCTTCCCTGCCAAGTTCAGAGCAGGAGCACAGGGACTCATGTTCTTCATCGTTCGCGGACTCTCTGCTGTGTGGGGACTGGTGTTCACAATGATCTATGGCGACAACGGCGAGGGATTCACAGTGGCGGCATGGTGTATGATCGCACTTCTCGCAACGTCACTCATCGTAGGTGTGATAGGCGCTCCCAATACACGTGGTAAGTCACTTGACCAAATCACCAAAGAACGCTACGGAGAGACTGTATAACATAATAAATATTTAAATATCACATATATTATGAAAGGAATATTAGAAAATCGCCCGGGGCTTGAGGCTGCCGTAATGCAGGTTGCTGAGGTTGCGGGATATCTATGGGAAAAAGGCTGGGCCGAGCGTAACGGCGGAAACATCACGATCAACATCACAGAATATGTGGATGACGAGATCAAGGCCATGCCGGCTATCTCTGATGTGAAGCAAATCGGAACAACCCTGCCTAACATCAAAGGTTGCTACTTCTATTGCAAGGGTACAGGCAAGCGTATGCGTGACCTCGCACGCTGGCCTATGGCAAACGGAAGCGTTATCCGGATTCTCGATGATTGTGCGTCTTATGTCATCATTGCCGATGAGCCGGTCATGCCTACATCTGAGCTGCCTTCACACCTCTCTATGCACGACTACCTTATCGGTAGCGGCAGTTGCTATAAGGCCACTCTGCACACTCACCCTATCGAGCTGGTGGCTCTCAGCCACAATCCCAAGATGCTGGAGAAAGACGTGATGGGAAAGTTGCTGTGGTCCATGATTCCTGAGACCCTCGCCTTCGCACCGCTCGGACTGGGAATCGTGCCCTATGAGCTGCCGGGGTCCGTTAAGTTGGCAGAATCAACACTCGAGCTTATTAAGGACTACGACGTGGTGATGTGGGAGAAGCATGGTGTGTGTGCTGTGGGCACTGACATCATGGACGCTTTCGACCAGGTGGATGTGTTCAATAAGGCGGCGCTTATCTATCTCAGGGCCAAGAGCATGGGATTCGAGCCCGACGGTATGACCGACGAGGCGATGAAAGAGGTGCAGGATGTGTTCAACTTACCTAAGAAACGTCCCTGTTGACAAACATCACATTCTTAAATAATCATGAAAATTGGTATTTTAGTGGCGATGGAGAAGGAGATGCAACAACTGCAGAGCTTCTTCAATGCCGGTAACGTGAATATTCGTCAGAGCGGCATAGGTAAAGTCAATGCCGCTCTGACATGTGCCCAAATGATACGTGATTTCCAACCCGACGTGGTGGTCTCGTCAGGATGTGCCGGAGGAAACGGACAGGGAATCCATGTCGGGGATGTTGTGGTCAGCTCTGAGACTGTTTACCATGATGTGTATTGTGGAGAAGCCATAGGTAAGAGCGTATATGGACAGGTCCAGGGACTTCCGCCCAGGTTCGTCACCGACTCCAGGCTTGTGGATATTGCTTTAGCACTCAACGGCACAAGACTCAGCGATGGAACACCGCTGCCGAAAATACATTCAGGACTGATTGCCACTGGCGACTGGTTCGTTGACTCAAAGGACAAGATGCGGGAGATTCTGTCTCACTTCCCTGAGGCAAAAGCTGTGGATATGGAGTCTGCGGCAATCGCACAGACCTGTTTCCTTAACAATGTCCCGTTTGTCTCTTTCAGGGTGGTCAGCGACATGCCGGTGGCTGACGAGCATGCGTCACAGTATCATGACTTCTGGAAAAACGTCTCTCAGAGATCGTTCTCTGTCACACAGTCTTTTATCAATTCTCTTCAAACAAAGTATTAAGGGTACTTCTATAAATTAGCTTCAGACGATTTATAGTTTATTAATGAGCAGTTTGGTTCTTGCAGCCGCAGAAGCATAGCGATCTATGGTTCAAGGCCAAAGGACCAAGATGCCGCTAAGAAACGTAAAGTGTCGAAGTGAAATAGAGCACCCGAGAGATATTAAAAACTAATTTTATAGATACCCTTTATTAATTGTGAGCAAGCTTCAAGCCTTTGTGATTCTCCTCATCTCAATTTCTTTTGTGGCTTGCAAGGAGGAGAACAAATCTTTCGACGATAATAACATTAAACTCGCCAATCAGTTTTTTGAGCGGGGAGACTCTCTTTTTGACGAAAACGAATATGTGGATGCTTTGGAGGCATATTCCTCCTCTCTCACACTTTATGAGGAGGCTGAGGACACCGTGGATTTGGGAGAGTGCTATTTCCAGTTGTCGTCAACTTACCATAGGCTCGGAGACATCGACATGAGCATTAAGATGGCTCAGAAATGTCTGCATATCGACAGCATCACGGGAAAAGTTGAGAACTTAAGCAGCTCTTATAACACATTGGCTGCGCTGTATCTTACAGCTAAAGACATCTACTCGGCGAAAAAATTTATTCTCAAGGCCATGGAGTTAGAATTGCAGACAGAAAAGCGGGAGAGTCTGTCTGCACGCTATGGATTGGCGTCTGAAATCTATACAAGCGATGGCGATGCGAATATTGGACTTGAGTATGCGAGAAAGGCATTCTCACTCGACAGTGCTGCAAACGACACTGTAAATATGGGTAAAAGGCTGAGTCAGATGGGCGACGCTCTGACGGCTTTGTCTATGTTCAAAGAGGCGGAGAGATTATACATTAAGGCGGATTCGATGCTTGTGAAAAAGAAAGTGACTAACTCCCTCTGCATCAACTATAAACAACTCGGAATCTTGTATGAGAAACTGGGAGACAAAAACCGGGCGGTCGATTTCTTTGGGAAGAGTTTGGAAATTGCGCGTAATTGTCACCTGAATTACCTGCTTGAGGCCAATCTGGTACATCTTTCTGACCTTTATGGTGATATAGACAGCAGAAAAGGCTATGACTATTCTCTTGAGGCGATTGCCTTGAAAGACAGCATATATAACACCACATTGCAACAGACTGCAGAAGATTTCTCAACGAGGTATGAACTTGCTGTCAAAGAGGATATGATTAGCGAGCAGGAGCATGAAATCAAGTTACAAAAGATTTATCTTGCGCTTTTGGGAACATTTGTCGCACTCATCGTCATTCTTGCTGCCTTGTATATTTATATACGAAATATAATGAAAGAGAAGCTGGTACTCAACCGGAAGTATTATTATCTGCTCTTGAGAAATATTAAGAAGTCCAAGGCTGCTGACGAAAACGTTAATCAACGGCAAGAAGATGAGGACAAACTTGAGGTACTGGATGAGATGATGGATGCTGACCGTCAGTTTATAGAAAA
This sequence comes from Bacteroidaceae bacterium, assembly GCA_045603885.1. Lineage (GTDB taxonomy): Bacteria > Bacteroidota > Bacteroidia > Bacteroidales > Bacteroidaceae > UBA3839. Next base: position 10,848 of record JAZUMZ010000109.1, read on the forward strand.
AGTAAAGCAGGTAATTGAGGACAATATCGACGATTCAACCTTGTCGTCTATCAGGATATCACAAGAGTTGTGCCTCAGCCAACGCCAGCTCAATCGCAAGGTGAAAGCTATTTCTGGTGTCGATACCTCTACATATATACGTTGTCTGCGTATAAAGAATGCTTGCCACATGCTCTCCACAACAGATATGACCATGGGGGAGATTCAGGCTGCATGTGGTTTTGATTCGCCAAGCTATTTCTCAAGGGTATTTAAGAACATTATCGGATTAACACCAACGGAATATCGGCGCAATCCAGATTCTGTAGATGTTTATAAGATTTTTACCGACGATCGGGCTCTTAAATTTTCAAATTCCTGAAAATCAACACAAGATGTGAGACATTCTTGTTTTTGTAATTTCTGGACTTTTTATGCCTTGTGGCCAAATCTTTACAATCAATGTCTAAATATTTATAATAGTTTTTCGTTATTTGACGTAAATTTGCAACGTTAAATAATCATATTTATCCTTCTGAAATAATCTTAGAGTTATATTTAGTTATTGATTGACTGGTTGGGCGCAACTGTATCTTAAAACTCGTGGCAAGTGAGTTGTCGCGAGTTTTTTTGTGGCTATTCCATTCTTATCCACATCCACAACTCCTCAACTCGCATCCTCCTAAGACTCTCAATCAAAGTGCCACGGGCACGCAAGAATTCGTTAATCTCGCCTTTTTTTAATTCAACTGCCAAAGGCATGCCAATTCCTTCTATCCTATTATTAACTTCCTCTTTAATTTCCTCTTTAACTCCCTAAACTTCTTTTGTTTCATAACCTCTAAGAGGTTATATATTAATACCCCCGGGTGTCGCAAACGTAGTGCGGCGTACCCGTGGTATATGTGTCGCAACATACTGTTCTAACCTCAAAGAGGTTACATATTAGTAACCCTGGGTAGCAAACGCAAGTGCAGAGCGTACCCGGGGTATAAAACCTATTGTATGAACCCCGAAGGGGTTACATAACTCCGACTCTGACAAATAAGAGAAAAATAAAAAATGTGAATTTAATTTGCATTTATTGAAGCTAATTTGTAAATTTGCAAGGTGAACTGAAAAGTCACGAGTTAACTTATATTCTAATAAGGGTGGTTCTATAAATTAGATTCAGACGATTTATAGTTTATTAGCGAGCAGGTTGGTTCTTGCAGCCACTGAAGCATAGCGAGCTATGGTTTAAGGCAAAAGGATGAAGATGCTGCTAAGAAACGTAAAGCGTCAAAGTGAAATAATATGTCCAAGAGATGATAAAAACTAATTTATAGAAGTACCCATAACTATTAAAACACAGTTGTTATGTCTGAATCGAAACTGCCTACCATATCGGAGGTGTTCTCTTGGATGAGAAAGCTGTATAACGAAAGTTACTCCGGATTAACAAAGACAGAGAAGGAGGAGCAACACATGTATGGAACCATGGTCACTACCCCGAGCGACAAAAAGTTTATGGTGCGAATGCTTGACGAGACAAGTCAGGTGCGTGACCGCAACAAGCTCGCAATACGTGTGAAGGAACTTATAGACCAATACGGAATCCCTAATTTCCTTGATGCCAACGACAGGATGCTCTTCTGGATATATCAGAAGTTCGGTTACAACTCACTGCTTAACTGGGCGACCGTGCCGATAATCAAATGGCGTCTGCGCCGCGACACCAGCCGTGTGATTATCAATGCGGCGCGACCACGTCTCACCAAACACCTCGCCAACCGTTTCAACCAAGATATCGGACAAAACGTGAACCTGCTCGGAGAGGTGGTGTTGGGCAACGGTGAGGCCGACAAGCGCTACCACTCGTATATAGAGGCGTTGAAAGAACCCGACATTAACTATATTTCCGTGAAAATATCGGGAATCTACGCCCAGACCCACGCGCTGAACTACAAGGAGAGTTTCCCGGAACTTGTACGCCGCATGTCCAAACTATATCAGACGGCGATCGACTATCCCTACACTGACCCGCAGGGAGTGACGAAACCCAAATTTATCAACCTGGACATGGAGGAGTACAAAGACGCCCATCTGACGATGAAGCTGTTCAAAGATGTGCTCTCTCTGCCTCAGTTTAAGAACTATGAGGCGGGAATCGTGGTGCAGGCATATCTGCCCGATGCGTGGGACTTCCAGTCCGAGCTCTTGGATTTCGCCAAGAAGAGGGTCGCGGCAGGCGGTTCACCTATTAAGATGCGAATAGTGAAGGGATGCAACCTCGATATGGAGAATATCGTGAGCGACCTGCGGGGATGGCCAAATCCTGTTCGTCCCAATAAGACGGAGGTGGATGCCAACTACATGCATCTGATTGAGCGTGGACTGAAGCCGGAGAACGCAAAGGTGCTGCATATCGGTATGGCGTCTCACAACCTGTTCACAATCTCTTATGCCTATCTGCTTACACAGCAATACAACACTCCGAAAGATTGCTTCTGCTTCGAGATGCTCGAAGGTATGGCAAACCACATCTGGAGGGCACAGAAGAAATTCGGAAACCATGTGATTCTATACACTCCCGTTGTGAAGAAAGAGCATTTCCTCAACGCTATCTCTTATCTTGTAAGACGTATGGACGAGAACACAGCTCCCGATAACTTCCTCACACATTCTTTCTCCCTCAGACCGGGTACGAAAGAATGGAAGTCGCTCGAGCAGCAGTTTATCGAAGCCTACAACATGAAGGACAAGCTGACCCATGTGCCTACACGTACGCAAGACCGCAATAAGCCATACGTGGGACAGGAGCCGCAGGACGAGATGAAGAACGAGCCTGACACCGACTTCGACCGATTCTGTAATCAGGATTGGGTCGAGAAGATATTCAAGAAATGGAAGGCGGAGCCGGCTTCTACACCTCTCAAAGAAAGCAAGAAATGGGGAGAGTGGCAGCCTGGGCAGGTGTTGCCTACACAAATGGGAAACGACCTTGCCTTTAATGAAGACCGCGTCCAATATTACGACCGCTCACAGCCTGGGGAGGTGCTTGTGTGCGAGATGTCGAGGGCCGGTAAGAACCAGGCCAAAAACATCCTCGATATTGCGGGCAAAGACCCGGGCAAATGGCGTGAAACTACCATCGACGAGCGACATGAGATCATGTATAAGGCAGCGAATATCCTGGGCTCCATGCGTGGCGACCTGAACGGCTCTATGTGTGCCATTACCGGCAAGACCATCGAAGAGGCTGACGTTGAGGTGTCTGAGGCCATCGACTATTGCCGGTTCTACACCACGACAATGAAGAAATACGCCGCGTTGGACGACATAGAGATGAAGGGCAAAGGCACGGTTCTTGTTATCTCGCCTTGGAACTTCCCTTGTGCCATACCGTGTGGAGGAGTGGTGGCAGCCCTCGCGTCGGGAAATACCTGTATTCTGAAACCCGCGACTGTGGCTGCTCCGGTGGCTTGGCTCTTCGCAAAGGCGTTCTGGGATGCCGGAGTGCCGAAAGAGGCCCTTCAGGTTGTAATCACAGACCGTGAGGCAACCGGACTCCTCACTTCTTCGCCGGTAGTCAAGCACATAATTCTCACTGGCGGCACAGACACTGCACAGAGCATCCTGCGCGACAACCCTGCTAAGCCGCTCTCAGCTGAGACAGGAGGAAAGAATGTGATGATACTCACAGCCAAAGGCGACCGTGACCACGCCATCATGAACGCATGCCGCTCGGCATTCGGTAATGCCGGACAGAAATGTTCTGCTTGCTCCATCCTGCTCGTTGAGCGCTCTGTATATGAGAGCTACGAGTTTATGGAGAAACTGAAAGACTGTGCGTCGTCAATGAAGGTCGGGATGGTGTGGAACGCCGGAAATATCGTTGGGCCGATGATAACTAACGAGAACAAGAAGCTGTTCAGGGCATTCAAGAGCGACGGCAAGGAGCGGTGGCTTCTGGCTCCTAAGTTCTTGGACGACAAGCGTTATATATTGTCGCCCAGCGTTAAGATCCACGTCAGCCCCAAATCTTATACTTTCAGAACTGAGTTGTTTGCGCCCTTGCTTGCAGTCACCCCGTTTGATACCCTCGAAGACGCGGTGCGTATGGTCAACAGCCTGCCTTACGGACTGACATCAGGATTGCTGTCGCTCGACGAGGCTGAGCAGCGCTACTGGAAGAAACATGTGCAAGCCGGCAACCTGTATATCAACCGTGGAATAACAGGCGCAATTGTCAACCGACAGCCGTTCGGCGGTATGAAACTGTCGGCATTCGGACCAGGTCTGAAAGCCGGAGGACCGAACTACTGTACACAGTTTATGGAGATATGCGACAAGAAAGGCTCTACTACAGACTATAAGAAGTCCTACACAGAATGGTTTGAGAAGGAGTTCAGATATGCGCGCAATATCCAACCGTCCATCCGAGGAGAGCAGAATGTATTCCGCTATCTGCCCGTCAGAGGAGGAATCGTATTGAGACTGTTCGGAGACGAGACTCAGGAGCAGGTCGAGATGGTGCAATATGCGGCACGCACGGCAGGAACTCCGCTTACGGTGTCGCTCGACGACAAGCATCCGCTCAACGGAAAGATTGATGGCAACATACGCACCGAGAATCTGGCGTCGTTCTGCGAGCACATCACACGTTTCGAGCGTGTGCGCACAATCACTAAAGAACCTATACCTATGATTGTATTTGAGGCGGCAGCCAACCACAACCGTCATATAACCACGGCTCCACCGGTGAAAAACGGACGGATTGAGCTGGTTCACTACATCAAGGAACAGTCTATATCCAATGAATACCACCGATACGGCTCACAAATCGAAGTGCCGTCTGTGGAATAACATCTCGTTTCCCAATTAACGACATTTTTTTCACTGTATATACGCCCACAGAGTGCAAGCAGCATGTCTGTGGGCGTTCTTTATGGCACAAAAAGCCGGACGGACTCAAATATGTGGGCCTAAATTTCATCAAACGAAAAAAAAAACGTAAATTTGCATTTTATATGGGAGTTTAACGACTCTCCATCTGATAACCAATAATAATGAATCTAACCCAAATATTGCCGTTATGAAAGGAATCGTTCTTGCAGGTGGCTCGGGCACCCGTCTTTACCCGATTACAAAAGGTGTGAGCAAACAGCTTATACCGATTTTCGACAAGCCCATGGTTTATTACCCCATCTCGGCGTTAATGCTCGCTGGAATAAGTGATATACTGATAATCTCCACACCATACGACCTGCCTGGATTCAAACGGCTTCTGGGAGACGGCTCAGACTATGGAGTGAGGTTTGAGTATGCCGAGCAGCCTTCGCCCGACGGACTGGCCCAGGCGTTCACCATAGGAGCGGACTTTATTGGTGACGACAGCGTGTGCCTTGTGCTGGGTGACAATATTTTCCATGGTAACGGGTTTACGTCTATGCTTCGTGAGGCGGTACGCACCGCGGAAGAGGAGAATAAAGCGACGGTGTTCGGCTACTGGGTGAGCGATCCCGAGCGGTATGGAGTAGCGGAATTTGACAAAGACGGCAATTGCCTGTCAATAGAGGAGAAGCCCGAGCAGCCGAAGTCCAACTACGCTGTTGTCGGACTGTATTTCTATCCCAATAAAGTGGTTGACGTGGCACGAACCATTAAACCTTCTGCACGCGGTGAATATGAGATCACAACCGTGAACCAGAGGTTCCTTGACGATGGCGAGCTTAAAGTTCAGACTTTGGGACGTGGATTCGCTTGGCTGGACACCGGTACCCACGACTCTCTCTCCGAGGCTTCGACCTACATTGAGGTGCTGGAGAAACGTCAGGGATTGAAGGTGGCGTGTCTTGAGGGTATTGCATACCGGCAAGGCTGGATTGACGAGGACAAGATGCGTGAGCTGGCTAAACCTATGCTCAAAAACCCTTACGGACAGTATCTTATTCAGGTTATCAGCGAGATGAAAAAGACAGGATTGTCGAATCTGGATATTTAAGGGAAAAAAAACAGAACGATGAATATTATCAAAACCGAATTAGACGGTGTGGTTATAATAGAGCCAAGAGTGTTTGAGGACAAACGCGGCTACTTTTTCGAGGCTTACTCTCAACGTGAGTTTGATGAGGCTGTCATGCCAATTAAATTTGTTCAGGACAACGAAAGCATGTCCTCCTATGGTGTGATGCGCGGTCTCCATTATCAGCGAATGCCTTACACGCAGAGCAAGCTTATACGTTGTGTCAGAGGTCGGGTGCTTGATGTGGCGGTTGACATACGCCACGGCTCACCGACTTTCGGGAAACATGTGGCTGTGGAGCTCTCTGAGGACAACCACCGCCAGCTCTTTATTCCCAGAGGCTTCGCACATGGTTTCGCGGTCCTTTCAGATAAGGCGGTCTTTCAATATAAATGTGACAACTTCTACCATCCCGAGAGCGATGCGGGAATCAGCATTCTCGACCCGTCTCTTGGAATAGACTGGCAAATACCAGAGGACAAGGCCATTCTCAGTGAGAAAGACCTTCACCACGCATTGCTCAAAGACGCAACCCCCGACTTCCATTACTCCCAAAACCTATACGGCCTATAGGCCTCCTAGGTTCTCCTAGGCCTTCCTAGGCCTTCCTAAAAATCTTTAATTATGGCAAACAAGTTAATGAGAAATTTATTTTTTGCTCTGGCTTTAATCGCTGGATTCACCGCCTTTATCAATACAGTGGATGCAGCAGAAAATAAAAGCTGTGCTGTTGACAAATTCAAGTGCGAGGCTCCCCGGTTTCTAAAGGCTGGCGACAAAGTGGCTCTTCTTTCGCCCGCTTATTTCACATCAATGGACAATGTGGAGAAGACCGTTGAGGTGCTGAGAGCCTGGGGACTGGTGCCCGTTGTAGCTCCTAACGTGGGAAAAGAGTACCTCGGAAGATATGCCGGAACAGTAGAGGAGCGATTAAGCGACCTGGAGTGGGCACTCAATGACCCGGAAATCAAAGCCATTATATGCAATCGTGGGGGATATGGTGCGCTCCCTTTGGTCAACCCCAAGCTTATGGACGAGATAAAAGCTAACCCCAAATGGATTGTAGGATTCAGTGAAATCACATCACTGCATGGCGCATGGCAGAATGCGGGTGTTATGAGTATTCACGGAACTATGAGCTCTTTCCTGGCTAAAGGGGGAACCGACCTGTCGAGCACTTTGATGAGAGACATGCTTATGGGTACGATACCCAGCTATGTCTTGCCCGCTCACAGCCAGAATATTCAAGGTCAGGCACAGGGAGTGCTTATCGGAGGTAATATAACCACATTTGCGGCAGCGGTGGGATCATTGGCTGATGCAACCAAAAACGACGGATTCATACTGTTCATTGAGGAAGTGGGGGAGACCATGCGGAATATAGACCGCCAGTTCAACCTCTTGATGAACAACGGACTGCTGGGAAGATGCAAGGGGATCATTCTCGGAGAGTTCACCGAATGTGGTGATGAGTTTACTTTAGAGAGTGTTGAAGCGATGTTGCGCCAGTATCTCGTGAGACATAATATACCGATGGTATGTGGATTTCCGGGTGGACATGATGATGTCAACCTTCCGCTTATCATGGGGGCTGATGTTAAGTTGGACGTAAGAGCCGACGGTGCCACAATCGATTTTTCTTTAAAAGGCAAGCAAAAAGTTCAAGTGCCAATTAATCAATAAAATTATAAAGATGACTTCATTTGTTATTTCATTAATCCTGCTTGTAGCCGGATATTTTATCTATGGGCTGCTTGTAGAGAGTGTTTTCGGGGCTGATAAAAACCGTAAGACACCGGCATACACCATGCAAGACGGGGTGGACTATGTTCCGATGTCAACTTGGAAAGTGTTTTTAATACAATTTCTAAATATTGCGGGAACCGGACCTATATTCGGTGCAATACTGGGTGTTATGTACGGACCGTCGGCATATATCTGGATAGTGCTGGGATGTATCTTCGGAGGTGCCGTTCATGACTATCTGTCAGGAATGATTTCAATCAGGATGGGAGGAGCCAGCCTGCCGGAGATAGTGGGAGGCCAGATGGGAAAACAGGTTAAGTTCGTCAATCTCCTTCTTTCCATGCTGCTGATGATTCTCGTCGGTGCGGTTTTCGTTACCACACCAGCTGGACTGCTCACCAACCTTACTTCATCATGGGGGGACAAGACAAGCATTGCACTGATGTGGACTTCCCTGATCTTTGTTTATTATCTTCTTGCCACGTTGCTTCCTGTCGATAAGCTTATAGGAAGAATATATCCTGTATTCGGAGTCGCATTGCTGATTATGGCGGTGGGAGTTATGTACGGAATTTTTACATGCGACGGCTCGTTGCCTGAATTGACAGACGCTTTCACCAACCATCATCCAAGCGATAACGCATTGCCAATTTTCCCTGGATTATGTATTACTATCGCTTGTGGAGCTGTGAGCGGATTCCACGCTACACAGTCGCCTATGATGGCAAGATGTCTGAAAAATGAGAAACTTGGAAGACCGATTTTCTACGGAGCCATGATTACAGAGGGCATAGTCGCACTGATATGGGCTGCAGCCGCAATCAAATTTGCCGACAGCCTTAGCATCGACGGAGACACACCATACGAGAAGTTGATGGCAGCGATGACAGATCCGGATACAGGCAAAGTCAACCCCGCAATCATAGTCAACAAAATTTGTCACTCGTGGCTCGGAACTGTTGGTGCGGTATTGGCTATACTCGGAGTGGTGGCAGCACCTGTCACATCTGGAGACACGGCACTGAGAAGCGCAAGACTGATTCTTGCCGACTTCCTTAAAATCAAACAGGACAAAATCACAAAACGACTGATGCTCGCACTGCCTGTGTTCGCTGTGGCTTTCATTCTGCTCAATATTGATTTCCAAGTGCTTTGGAGATATTTCGCATGGCTCAACCAAACATTGGCGGTATTCACATTGTGGGCAATTACTGTCTATCTCACACGTAAACAACGGGGGGCGGCCTTCCTTATAGGGCTGATTCCGGCATTGTGGATGACAGTTGTTTGCTCTTCATATATACTGATTGCGCCTGAGGGATTTTCCATTAACCCTGTGATAGGAAACTATGTGGGAATTGCGGTGACTGCTATTGTTCTCGTGATTTATTTACTTCAACGTAAAAAGTTATTGTCATAAATATGAGACGAGTGAGCAAGACCATTCTTCTCCCTGCGGCACTGTTGATAGCCGGGGTGGCAGTATATGTGTGGGACGGGCAACGATACAACTCTTGGAGTGACAACCTCCCCAATTTGTTTGTCTTTCTCGTCATCATCATCGTTTTGGCGTTTGCATTACATAAAAAAAAGAAAAGCGCAAAATGGAGAGAGAACGGCACCGATATGAAATAACTGATTTAAAAAATATAATATGAGCAACAAAGTTGACTGCTTCTTGAGGTATCAGGACGAGCAAAGTGTCCTGGCTACTGTCGAACAGCTTAAACAACAACCCAATATCGGAAATATTTTCCTGATTGCACAAAACAGCAGCCTGCCAAAGATTCAGGACTGCGTGGTAATAACAGTTAAAGACTTTGACTCTTCAGCAGCTATACGTGAGATTGCTGTTGCCACAGAGCAGAGCTATATCTTATGTTATGACAAGTCCACACCCCTGCAGTTGTCATACAACACTCTGAGCCGAATGGTGGATGTGGCGGAAGCCACTTCCGCGGGGATGGTTTATGCTGACCACTTCTCGACTGAGAACGGCGTGAGGGTGAAGGCGGAATGTATTGATTATCAATATGGAGCAATAAGAAACGATTTTGATTTCGGCTCTTGTGTGCTCTATTCAACCAATGCTCTTGTGGACTATGTGGGGCAGATGGATTCCGAAAGCCTGACATTCGCTGCATTCTACGATCTCAGGCTTTTTATCTCACGTCAGAAAGAAAACAACATAGTGCATCTAAGAGAGACTCTCTACACAGAGCAGGAGCTTGACCTGAGAAAGAGTGGCGAGAAGCAGTTCGACTATGTTAACCCCAACAACAGGCAGGTACAGGTAGAGATGGAGGCTGTAGCTACCAGACATCTGAAAGAAATCGGGGCTTTTATTCCCAATGAATATATATCTGATGTTGAAGTGGCTGAAGGAGAATTCCCTGTGGAGGCGTCGGTCATCATTCCTGTCAGAAACAGGGCAAGAACTATTGAGGATGCTGTGAAATCAGCATTGTCACAAACACCACGGTTTCCATTCAACGTTATTGTCGTGGATAACCATTCCGACGACGGAACAACTGACATTCTCGACAGGCTGTCACAACAAGATCCACAATGCATACATATCATTCCAAAGACCAACGACCTCGGTATCGGAGGATGCTGGAACCTGGCGGTGAACGACACGCGATGCGGACGCTTTGCGGTACAGCTTGACAGCGACGATCTGTATAGTGACAACGACACGCTAACAAAGATTGTTGACAAATTCTATGAGCAACAGTGTGCTATGGTTATCGGATCATACAGAATGTGTGACTTCTCACTCAAAACACTGCCTCCTGGAATTATTGACCACAAGGAGTGGACTGATGACAACGGCAGGAACAATGCGCTTAGAATCAACGGACTGGGAGCACCCAGAGCGTTTTACACACCCCTGTTGAGGAAATATGGAGTGCCAAATACCAGCTATGGTGAGGATTATGCATTGGGACTAGTGTTCTCAAGAAATTACAAGATAGGACGTATCTTCAACGAGTTGTATCTGTGCAGAAGATGGGAGGGTAACTCCGATGCGGCGTTGTCGAGAGACAAGGTGAATGCCAACAACGCGTATAAGGACTCACTCAGGACAATCGAGATAAGAGCGAGACAGAAAGCAATGAGAATCTTTAACAATTGTTATTCTGATGCTGATATAATGCAGTTCTTTGAGGATCAGTTGAATGAATGGGAGGATGCGAAAGAGCGACATATCAGTCTGCCTGATGCCATGCTTAAAGGAGTGGGAGATGGAGAAATAGAGATTAACGTGCAGTGTAACCCTGCAAGAATCGTATCGACAGGAGCTGACATATCGAAAGCTACACTGAAAGAGAGACTATGCTTCCTCTGTCCGGAAAACAGGCCGACGGTGCAGAGAAGCCTTAATATGATGGGTAAATATGAGTTGCTCGTAAATCCGTTCCCTATTTTGCCCTATCATTTTACGCTGGTTTCAAAAAGACATGAACCACAGACAATCAACGGACGATTTGCTGATATGGCGCGGATAGCCGCAAATCTCAAACGACTGTTCGTTTTCTATAACGGACCGCTATGCGGGGCTTCTGCACCTGACCATGCACATTTCCAAATAGCGCAGAGGGGATGTGTGCCTCTTGAGAGAGAATGGGAATATATATCCAGGTTCCTGAGCTCAAGAGTCTATCCAGAAAATGATGATGAGATCAAGGAATTTGAGGAGTATGAGCCTATGGCTCAGGACAACGGAATTTTCTATTTCCACTATCTGTGTCCTGCGTTCGCTATTGTAACAAAGACGGTGAAAGCGGCAGATTTCCTGTTCAAGAAATTGTACCAGACTATGGAAGTGCCGGAGGGACAGGATGAGCCGATGATGAATATCCTTTCTTGGAGTATGGTTTCGGATATATATGGTAACAGACGTATTGTCAGTGTTGTGATTCCGAGAGATAAGCATAGACCGGATGTATATTACAAGAGCGGAGACGAACAGATGATGGTCAGCCCGGGAGCACTTGATATGGCCGGGCTTATAATCACTCCCAGACAGCAGGATTTTGATCGTATGGACTTTGACACAGCTAAAGAGATTATTGCCGAATGTGGAATTTACCGTGAACAGAAGTTAAATATCATTTGTCAACTATAAAATCCGAAATGATGAGACAGCCGAAAGTCAGTGTCTGCATTCTTCAGGCAGAAAATGTGAAGTTCGTGCTTCACTCTGAATATACGATAAAAGGAATGACAGTGTCAGGTGAACAGTCTGCACGGTGTATCGACGGATGTATTGAGTGGAATGGCAACCTCTACCAACAGTTGATTTGTGTTCCTGTTAACAAGACTGACGCCACATTTCAACTGCAAGATGTCAGAATCGGTATAAATGTTCATTGGGAAAGAACTGAGACTCAGACTTTCCAAGGGGAACTGCTGCTCATGCCTAATGACGGAAAGTTGTTGGCTGTCAATATCCTACCTGTCGAGGACTATCTTGTCAGTGTAATCTCATCGGAGATGAAGGCCACCGCCTCTCTTGACTTTTTGAAAGCCCATGCGGTTATATCAAGAAGCTGGCTGATGGCTCAGATGGAGAACAGGAAAAAGAATAAGAATGACGATGGGAAAAACCGTTTTTTCGCTTTCAGAAAATCCGACGATATATTGATTCGCTGGTATGACAGGGATGACCATACTCTTTTTGATGTCTGTGCGGATGACCACTGCCAGCGTTATCAGGGAATGCACAGAGTGACGAATGAGGTTGTCACTCAGGCGGTGAGACAAACCAGAGGACAGGTGCTCACGTATAATGGGAAATTATGTGACGCCCGTTTCTCAAAATGTTGCGGAGGAATGATGGAGAGATTCTCTGCCTGTTGGAGTGACGTGGATATGCCTTACTTACAGGCTATTCCCGACACCGAAAGTTCTGATGGAACTGGCAATATCGACCTCTCAGATGAGACACAGGCGGATAAGTGGATAAGAAATACGCCCAAGGCGTTTTGCAATACAGAAGACAGCAGGATTATCTCTTTAGTTCTCAATACATACGATCAAGAAACTATCGACTTTTACAGATGGACAGAATGTTTGTCACAGGGTAAGATTTCTGAACTGCTCTCTGCAAAGACCAAGATGAATTTCGGGCAGATTCTGGATCTTATACCAGTAAAAAGGGGGAATTCTGGAAGAATCATTATGCTGAAAATCGTTGGAACAAAACGAACTTTTACTATAGGTAAAGAACTCGAGATCAGACGTATTCTGTCAGACACACATCTTAAGTCTTCTGCTTTTGTCGTAGAGAAAAAATTCTCAGATGAGAGCAATGTGCCGTCGAAATTTATTCTTAAAGGCGCAGGATGGGGACATGGAGTGGGGCTGTGCCAGATAGGTGCGGCTGTCATGGGCGAGAAGGGATATAAATACACCGACATACTGAATCATTATTACCCTGACACCCGTATTTCTGAACTGTACTGATTTTAAACTTTTTTATTTCAATACTACATAGGTAATTGTCTTTTGCACATGTCTTCTAATATGCGTAAAAAAAGAAATAGTCCATGGGTGTGGATACCTAGCCTTTTTGCTACTGAGGCCATCGTATCCGCTACAATTACTTATGTGGCATTGCTTATGTTTGTACAGTTAGGGGCATCCTACTCAAAAGCGGCGTTTTTATCAGCCGCACTGATGATTCCTTCTGTCATAAAACCATATATTCATATTAAGCCCAAATATGCTAAATACCTGAAATCGACGATTGTTATTCTTCAAATGATGTTGTTCATTGCGTTTGTGGTCACAGCATTTGTTATTAACAGTCCTGATTCTAATATTTACAAGGTTTTTGCGTCTTTGATGGCTGTGGCGTTCCTTAACGCTGTTAATGAGCGGGTTATCTCACTATATTATTATAATGTGACGGAGAAAACAGCACAGAATTTCTTGGCTAATTATAAGTTCGTATCAACACAAATCTCGTTTATCTTAACTTATGGCATCTTGATTATTTTTGTCGGTTTCCATGAGATTTTCTTTAGAAACATGACTCTTGCATGGTCTATGGAATATTATGTGGTAGCTGGAGTCTTGCTTATACTGCTTATGTTTAACACACTACTGATGCAGAAACCAAAAGAGGCGGAGAACCTTGATACAGAGACACATGTGAGACTTAAACAAGAAAGAAAAATTTACCGGAAATTCATTGTGGTTATTGCCATATTATTGCTGCCACAATCTTTGTTGTTTTGTACAAGAGTGTTTTTCCTTATGGCACCAGAGTCGGCAGGAGGACTCGGATGTACACTTCAGGACGTGGGATTTGCACAGGGAACTATAGGAGTGATTGCCTTTATGACAGGTACTTTTATCGGACAACATCTGCTAAGACGTTATGGAAACAAACGTATGTTCTGGAGTATGACTCTACCATTGTTGTTCTCACCGTTCTTTTACCTTATGATGAATTTGTTCATAAAAAACCCCAGCATGCTCGATATCTGCCTGATGACCACAGGGTCACAGCTTTGCTTCGGTTTCGGACTGAATATATGTATAATAATGATCAAGAAAACCACCGATGTTTTCGACGACAACATTCTTAGTCTTGTGCATCTGCCGGTGGTTTCTGTTTCTATGGCCTTACCAATTTCTTTGTCGGGTTTTTTACTGTCAAAACTAAGTTTTACGAACTTTTTTATTTTGCTCGTGGGGCTTTCGTTTCTTTCGCTGATTGTGATTTTGGTTCAGCAGAAGTTTATAAACCGTCAGCTTGACAGTATGTAAGTGCTTAATTATTTACTATTGCGCTTGCCAACAGGCTGTTATAAACACTCTATACTTTCATCAATTTCTCTATGGCCTCGATATCCATCTTGGTCTGGGGCTCTGTGTCTATCAGGTTGTTTACCTGCTTGATGGAATGAATAACAGTAGAGTGGTTGCGGCCACCGATTGATCTTCCAATCTCAACATGGGAGTCTTCTGTGTGGCGGTTGGCAAGATAGATGGCCAACTGACGCATATACACGATTTCCTGCTTGCGGCTGCTTGAGCAGAGCACTTCTACGTTTATCTTGAAGTATTCGCAAACAATCCGCTTCACATCATCGGTGGTATATTTCTCGTCGCTCTTGTCAACATAATGGGGCATAATCTTATCTACAAGATCTTTGGATATATCGCAGTTGTAAACCACGGAGTATGCCATAAGAGAACGGATTACACCCTCAAGGTCACGGATGTTGTTGTCTATCGTATTGCTTATATAATCAATAACACTGTCAGGAATGTCCAACCCCTCTTTTTTTACTTTGCTAAGGAGTATCTTCTTTCTAAGAGCTTTGGTCGGTTTCTCTATCTCTGCCTGAAGACCCCATTTGAAACGGGTGAGAAGACGATCTTCCAATCCTTCAATCTTTACAGGTGGACGGTCGGCGGTCAGAATAATCTGCTTACCGTTCATATGTAGGTGGTTGAATATGTGGAAGAAGGTGTTCTGAGTTGCTATACGACCTGATAGTTCCTGCACGTCATCCAATATCAGAACATCTATAGTTTGGTAATAGTTTATAAAGTCGTTAATCTTGTTCTGACGTACAGAGTCTGTGTATTGAACTGTAAAAAGGTGAGCGGAAAGATAAAGCACACGGAGTTCTGGGTGCAGCTCTTTTATGTTCCAGCCTATTGCGTTGACCAAATGGGTCTTACCGCAGCCTGACGGACCGAACACAAAAAAAGGATTGAAAGTCTTGGCTGGGTTCAATGCGATTGCCTGTCCGATGGAGCGGGCAAGCTTGTTGCTGTCTCCCTCTATAAAGTTGTTGAATGTGTATCCCTCGTGAAGCTGAGAGTCCAGCTCGTCAGCATCAGGGGTAATTCGTTCAGGAGTCTGGTTCGCATTGACAGAAGGCCTTCCGTTTGATGCATTGGGTTTGTTTAAAGCCTCAACCAATATACGGTTCTCTGGGCGCTTTAACACTGTGATGCTGTAGCTCAGGTTAATGCGTTTGCCAAAAACACGTTTCAGGGTGGAGCCTATCAAGCGGACATAATCATCTTTCTCAAGCATGTCATAGATGAATTGACTCGGTATTGACAATATGAGATTGTCATCGGCATACGACTTGAATTCAGTGTATGCGAACAACATCTCGTATTGTTCAGGGGATACGTTTTGCCGGATTATATCCCGACATTCCTCCCACTTCTTTTTGGGGTCAAAAATCATCTTTGTCTCTTGCAAATTTTAAGGCCATCTCGTGGCCTTAATTTATATTAGATTAATGTTGCCCGGCATGGGGCTCTCTGTTTCTACTATGCAAATTTAGATATTTTTTTTCATATGGCAAAATCATTTATTTTTGCCATTGACGCTTTGTCTGAAATATTATGTTACTTTTCAGCTTGTTGTATTTTAGTAAAATTTTATGGTGATTTTT
>JAZUMZ010000110.1:0-14637 GCA_045603885.1 Bacteroidaceae bacterium
CAAAAAGATTATGATAAAAAAGCATAGATAATAAAGAAAAATTGTTAACTTTGTAGGCGTGATTTTAGGAATATGATTTTATGTGGGCAATGATATTGTCCAATCTCCAACAGCAAAAACCGACTTGTATCGACTGGCAAAATCAAAAACTTGTATGACATCAAATGGTGTCTATATAAACCAAGCTTAAACAAAAACTAACTAAGTAATCTAAAAACAACATAATATAACTACTGAATATGAAAAAAACTATGAAAAAATTATTTCTGTTGTTACTGACGTTGTCATTTGCCGCATCAGTCACGTATGCAGCCAACAGCACAACTACAGTTGATCAGGTTGCCAGCTCAGTTGAAGTCACAGGTGACGTTGACTATGTGATAACCAACGCCACCCCATTCACCACTGGTGGCAGCGTGAATATCGCAAACGCAGAACATGCTATAGTAATAATAAAATCCGTGAAGCCAAGCAAAGTGATAAGCAACTGGCTAAACCATGTCCAGATAAACGGAGAAGCCGCAGTCAACGGTACAAACTGCCAGGTGAAGATGTACAACCGCGGCTCTATCATCTTTCCTTACTCCAGCGACATAAAGCCCCTCATCTGCTACACAGAGCAGAATTTCGGCGGCAAGAGCTGCGACAACTACACAGAAGGCCATAGCGGCGGCTACATGAAGTCGCTGAACTCAGCTACACTGAACAACCAGATCCGCTCCTTCAAGCTCAAGCGCGGCTATATGGTCACATTCGCCATCGGTCTTGGCGGTTGGGGATACAGCCGCTGCTTCATAGCCGATAAAGAGGATTTGGAATTTGCTACCCTTCCCGACATCCTTGACAAAAGAATATCCTCCTACCGAATCTTCAAATGGCTTGATTTCGGAAAATCAGGACTCGCCAACAGTACTGATGCTTACGCCTGCGACCTGCTTGATGTCACCGGCTGCTACACCTGGAGCCAAGGATCCAACAGACTGCCCGACGTGGAGTGTGTCGTCAACCACATCTATGAAGATTATCCATCCTCATCCGCTTGTGGCAGTGTGAACTGGACATGCCACATGAAAACCAATAACGAGCCGAAAAACAGCTCAGATGACCATCCCCAAGATCTCCCCACGATATTGAACAACTGGCAGAACCTGATGCGCACCGGCATGCGCCTGTGTACTCCCTCCTCATGGGACGGCAGCGACTACTGGAACGGCACGGGCTTCATCAAGGAATTTCTTGACAGTATAGACGCCCGCGGCTGGCGTTGCGATATCGTCGATGCCCACGGTTACTGGAACGAAGGAAACTTCGGCTATCTCCAGAGCTATTGGTGGAACAACATGAAACGTCCTATCTGGGTGTCAGAATGGATATGGGGCGCATCGTGGAATCACAACGGATGTTTCGCTGACGGACAGACGGAAACGAACATCATAAACACAACAACCAACATCCTAAACACCTTAATAAACAGTTCTCATGTTGAACGCTATTTTTACTGGAACAGCGAAAGTAAGGGACACATATATGAAAAAGGATCTCTAACCAACCTTGGCAAGGTGTACGCAAAAATGGATGGCGGTATAGGCTACAACAAAAGCAATGAGTTTATCCCCAAGACCACCCGTTATGAGGCAATAGGTGAGCTTACTTATAAATACACCGCCTCCAAAGGCACAGTTGCAATGACTTGGAGCGACCCCAACGGTGATTTGATGAACTCCGTTACTGTGCAATGCAAACTGCCCGGCACCAACCTGTGGAAAGACATCGCCTCTATAGAGATTAAAGACCGCAACGGCAACAGCGGCGCCAGCTACAGCTACACAGACACCGTGGCAGAACCTGGAGTGTATAGCTACCGTGTAAAGACAGTTTGGTTCGACGGCAAAACAATCCGTTACACTAACGACGTAACAGTGAATGTGGCTCCCGCCCAAGGCACAAGCACATTCCAGCACGGCCGTCTGTCAATAGACTCAGCCGATGAGGTCACAACGCTTTTCAGCGAATCATTTAACACCACCCCAAAGGTGTTTATCGGCTCCATGACCAATAAGAATATACGATTCTCTTCCAGCAACTTCCTCAAGACCGTAACCCAGAAACAATTCATCCATCGCCTGCAACAATGGAAAGGCAACACAGCAACCTTCAACTCTATCGAAGAACTTCCATTCGTCGCTATGGAGCCTGGCCACCACACCTTCAAAGGTCATAACGGCAAAGACATGGAATGTGAGGTTGGCGAGGTGAAATCAGAGAAAAGCTCTGGTGAAAACTCTTTTAGCGATATCACAGAAGTAACTTTTGAGACTCCTTTTGAAGAAGGCGTCATTCCTATCATAATCACAGAAGTTCGTTCCCCCATCCTTACAACCACCGGCTTCAACGTTCGTGTATTTGATGTCACGAATAGCGGCTTCAAGTTTATAGTCTATACTGAGGAAACAGCTAATACGAGTGTTACGCTTGCCAAGAACGTTGAATATCTTGCGATTACCCCCGGTGTTGGAGTGGTTGACGAAGAAAACTCAATATATATAGCAGCAGGTAAAGGCTCCGACTCAAACATATACGGTGCCGCTCAGCGCGACAACAAGTTCCGTATCACCAATGAAGACTCCACTTCCGACAGTCTTTATATGAGCAAGCCCACAATCCTGACAGCCCTTCAGACAAACAATTATCCCGCTGTATGCATGCTCAGGCGCACCGACATGACAGAGACAGACAACGAGAGCGTGACCTGGACCACAGGCACAAAAATCAAGCGTATCCTTGACCACAACATCGTTGTTGACGGCAAGACAGTAAGCAACACAACTACTCAAGAACCCTACCAAGACATACTGGGTTGGGTTTGTGTAAGCGGTCACATAGTCATCGGCTCCGACCACAAAGAACTCAATATAATCTCAGAGACAACACCCGGCGATGTGGACGGTGACGGAACAGTAAACATAACAGATATAGTCACCGTTATTAACGCCATAGCCTCCGGCTCGACAGACAACATGTATGATGTCGATGGCGACGGTAATATAAATATCTCCGACATAGTCAAGATTATCAATATAATTGCAGGCATAGTCAATTAACAATATTACCAGATATCCGAAATAAAATCCGCGGACTTTCAGAGAAATCGTCGCAAATCGCGAAATAATATCTGAAAGTCCGCGTTTTGACTTAGCGACACGTTACGACACACAAGTTATATGCAATAATATCAACATTAAAACGTTATTAAATTTAGGTGTTAAAAATTTAAAGAGCACAAATATATAAAGTTTTACTTTAACAACAAGGCGACAAAACTTTGAGGACCAAGAGATTATTTAATATTATATTTGTCATGATGAGCGTAAGTGCCATTGCCGGAATCGGCAACAGCACCTTTTTTTCTCATGGCAATTTTCTCAGCCGTCCCTCTCAAGAAAATGTCGCCTCCATTCCTGAAGACACCCTCCCCAAAAGAAAGGTAAGGCGCAGCGACTATCCAAACGACGAGCGCCCCGGCAACTATCCATTCGACCTAAAAGACCCAGAGAACCTGCATCCCGACACCGGCGACTACGACGAGAAGCATGGTATATATCGAGTGGGCTCCAAGTTAGGCAACAATTTCCTGAGCGCCCCTATTCTTATGAAACCAGACGAATATGTGAGATGGACAGAGCGCGCCTCGATGGACAAATACTTCAAAGAGCGCAACGACTCCCTCTTCGTTCGCAAAGGCAAAGAAAAGTTTGACTTCACAAACATGCACTTTGACTTAGGTCCGGCAGAGAAAATCTTCGGCCCCGGTGGTGTCCGCCTGAAAACCAACGGCTCCGCTGAACTAAAATTCGGTTATTCATACAAATTCACCGATAATCCATCTCTATCAGAACGCAACCGCAAAACCACGAGTTTTGACTTTGACGAGAAAGTCAATTTATCCATGAATGCGTCTATCGGCGACAAGATGGACTTCAACCTCAATTACAACACCAACGCCACATTCGATTTTGACTCGAAAAACCTGAAACTCAAATATGAAGGCAAAGAAGACGAAATTGTGAAGTTGATTGAGGCCGGAAATATAACTTTTCCCTCCAACAACTCCTTGATTCAAGGCTCATCCGCCCTGTTTGGCATCCGCACAGACCTTCAGTTTGGCCGTTTGAATCTCCAGCTGGCAATGAGTCAGAAAAAATCAAAATCCAAGAGTGTATCCTCAAACGGTGGTACTCAGCTGTCGAGTTTCGAGAAAGAAGCCTACGATTATGATGAAAACCGCCACTTCTTCCTCTCCCACTTTTTCCGCAACACGTACGACCGCAACTGCTCGAATCTCCCCAACGTAACGAGCGGAATAACAATAAACAGGGTTGAGGTATGGGTCACGAACACATCCGGTCAGACGGAAAACACCCGCAACATTATCGGTTTTGTTGATCTCGGCGAGCACGACCGCATATCCAACACACAATGGACCTCAACAGGCACTTCAGTCCCCAGCAACTCATCCAACACGCTTTACGCTTCAATCGTAAACAACTACTCTGCCGCCCGCATATCAGACCAGACCAGCAGCGTCCTCGATGCATTCCTAACAGGCGGTGTGGATTACGAAAAAGTCGAAAACGCCCGTCTTCTGACCAGTTCAGAATATACGCTCAACAAATACTTAGGCTACATATCACTGAAATCCACCCTGCAAAGCAACCAGATTTTAGCGATTTCATACGAGTACACCTATGGAGGTCAGACTTACCAAGTAGGTGAATTCTCGGCAGACATAAAAGACAACGACCAGGCACTGATAGTGAAGTTGCTGAAAAACACCAGCAACTCCCCCAAAATGGGCAACTGGGACTTGATGATGAAGAATGTCTATGCCATGAACGCCATGTCTGTACAAAAAGACCAGTTCAAACTTGACATCAAGTACTACAGCGACAATAACGGCACATATTTAAGCTACATTCCCGAAGAGGCCTTCAAGAACACTACCCTTCTGAAGATGCTCAACCTTGACCGCCTTGACGACAACAGCAAGAACAACCCCAACGGCAAATTTGACTTTATTGAAGGATACACCATCCACGCATCAACCGGACGTATCATATTCCCTGTAGTCGAGCCTTTCGGTGACTGGCTTCGCCAGAAACTCGGCAGCGACGCTCTTGCTGACAAGTATTGTTACGATGAGCTCTATGACTCCACCAAGGTCGTGGCAAAACAGGTGAGTGAGAAGAACAAATTCTCGTTCACCGGTGAGTACAAAGCCAGCTCCGGCAGTGAGATTAACCTGGGCTCTATGAATATCCCCCAAGGTTCTGTAAAAGTCACAGCCGGCGGTGTTGAGTTAGTTGAGGGAAGCGATTACAGCGTTGACTACACTATGGGTAAGGTTACGATTCTCAACCAGAGCATAATAGACTCCGGCACCAATGTCAACGTGAGCCTCGAAAGCCAATCAGAATACTCGACGATGCGCAAGACAATGATGGGTTTGAACTGGACCTATGACTTCTCGAAAAGTTTTCAGATAGGAGGTTCGTTTATGAGAGTACACGAAAAGCCCCTGACATCAAAGGTTGGAATGGGTGAAGAGCCCCTAAACAATACCATATGGGGTCTGAACATGAACTGGAAGACTGAAAGCCAATGGTTGACGAACTTGATAGACCGTATTCCCCTGATAAACGTGACCAAACCCTCCACAATCTCTTTCTCTGGCGAATTTGCCCAGTTAATAGCCGGTGATCCCACCAACGTACAAGGAAGTGCCTCATATCTGGACGATTTTGAGTCTACCAAAAACGGGATTGATGTCAGCACCCCTTCCCAGTGGATGCTTTCATCAACTCCAGCCGGTCTGGAATATGGCGGACTGACCAACGACGTTCGCTACGGCTACAACCGCTCTTTGCTTTCATGGTACAACATAGACCCTTTGTTCACCCGCCGCAGTTCCTCACTCACCCCCGGTCATATCAAAGGCGACCTAAACCAGCTATCCAACCATTATGTGAGAGAAGTGTTCGTCAGGGAAGTATATCCAAACCGTGACACCAACCAAGGCGAGAGCAACACATTGCCAATATTAAACGTAGCTTATTATCCAAACGAACGTGGTCCCTACAACCTTGACCCAGATCTTGACTCTGACGGGCATTTGAATGACCCTAAAAAACGTTGGGGAGGAATGATGAGAAAAATAGACACGAGCGACTTTGAGACGAGCAACGTGCAATACATTGAATTCTGGCTTCTTGACCCTTTTATCTACACAGGTGACGACAACCACTACGGCGGTGACTTCTACATCAACCTTGGTGACATCAGCGAGGATGTCTTGAAAGACGGGAAGAAATATTACGAGAGCGGAATGCCCGTAAGCAATGCCGGTAGTTACACAGAAACCACATGGGGACGTGTTCCTTCAGAAAAAAGTGTGGTGTACTCATTCTCAACAGAAAGCGGTGCCCGCCAACGCCAAGACTTGGGTCTGAACGGTCTCAACAGTACCGACGAGCGCAGTTTCGGTGTGTACAGCGATTATCTGAACAGCATTCAGCCAAAACTATCTCCTGAGGTTTACAGTTCTTTCTACGATGACCCCGCCGGTGACAATTACCACTATTTCCGTGGCAGCGACTACGACGACGCCCAGACATCCATACTGGATCGCTACAAACATATAAACGGCACCGAGGGTAACTCACCCAACACCAGCGAGAGCGGCGAAAGTTACAGCACAGCCTACAAAACGACTCCCGACGTTGAGGATATAAACCAAGACTACACCATGAACGAGTATGAGAACTATTTCCAATATAAACTCAGTATCCGTCCTGGTGACCTTGCCATTGGCAAAAACTTTATCGTAGATGAACGTCGTACCACGGTCAAGCTCCGCAACGGGAACTCAGAAGAGGCAACCTGGTACCAGTTCCGTATTCCAGTTGACGAGTATGAGAAAAAAGTAGGCAGTATAAACGACTTTTCCAGCATCCGCTTTATGCGTATGTTCCTTACCGGGTTTGAGGAGCCTGTTGTTCTCCGTTTTGCGTCTCTTGACCTTGTTCGCGGTGAATGGCGTAATTACAACCAAACCCTGTTTACCGGCAACACTCCGAGCATAAGCGGACTTCTCCACACCTCAGCCGTAAACATAGAGGAAAACAACGACAAGACACCTGTCAACTATGTACTCCCTCCTGGTATATCCAGAATTCAGGATCCTTCTCAGCCACAGCTGACACAAGAAAACGAGCAGGCACTTGTCATTGAAGTTGAGAATCTGGCTTCAGGCGATGCCCGTGCAGTGTACAAGACCCAGACCGTCGATTTGCGCAAATACAAGCACCTTCAGATGTTTGTCCATGCCAATGCCCTTGAGGGTGACACACAGCTTCAGGACAACCAGATGAGTGTGTTTATCCGCTTGGGCTCAGACAGCAAAAGCAACTACTACGAATATGAGATACCTCTTGTCTTGACCCCAGCCGGCCACTACGACACCTATTCCACACAGGGATGCCAAGCCGTATGGCCAGCAGAAAACATGCTTGACATAGACTTCGATGTACTTACCCAGGCAAAACATGCCCGAAACAAGGCACGCAGTACCGGTGGTGCTTCATATACTGACCTTTATACCACATACGATGAATCAAAGCCCAACAACAAGATCAGCATCATGGGTAACCCGTCTATTGGCGAGATAAAGACCATGATGATTGGTGTTCGCAACAACAGCAAGCAGACCAACAGTATTGAGGTATGGGTGAACGAGTTGCGCATGAAAGGCTACAACAACGACGGTGGCTGGGCAGCACAGGGTAACTTGAACGTTCAGCTCAGCGATTTGGCCAGCGTAAACCTGACCGGCCACATCGAGACAGATGGATTTGGCGGTCTGGAACAAGGCGTGAACGAGCGCAGGGACGACAACCTATATGAATGGAGTGTAACCACCCAATGGGATCTTGGACGACTATTTCCTGAGAAATGGAAAATGAGCCTCCCCGTATATTACTCATATTCCTGGAAGAAGATATCCCCCAAATATAATCCGTTCGACACAGATATGCTTTTGAGCGATGCCCTTGACGAACTTAACGGCTCCGAGCGCGATTCGTTGGAATCTATTACCAGCACCGTGACCAAGAACAAGAACTTCTCGTTGTCGAACTGGAAATCCAACTATACCAGCCGCATCCCCATGCCATGGGATCCGTCAAACTTCTCATTCAGCTATGCCCACAGCAGGCGCGATATCAGTGGCAAAACCATAGTCTATGAGATAGACGAGAAATGGAATGCCAACCTATCATACAACTATAGTCCCAAATACAAGACATGGGAGCCATTCAAGAAGTTGAAAGGCAAATCGAAATGGATTGACATCGTGAAAGCCCAGAATTTAAATTATCTTCCTCAGAGTATTGCGTTCAACACAAATATGACCCGCAACTATTACGAATTACAAGAGCGCGATATCGACGCCGGTGTCCAACTGCCTGTCACATTCTCCGAGCAGTTCCTATGGAACCGCGAGTTCACGATGCGCTGGGACATCTTCAAATCGCTGAAACTCAACTACACGTCAGCCACTCACGCTGAGATTGAGGAGCCCTACACCGTTATCAACAAGAGTCTTTACCCCACGGAATACGAGGCATGGAAAGACTCCGTACGTCACAGTATAGCCTCATTCGGCCGTCCTCTGACATATGCCGGCTCATTTACCGGATCTTATAAACTTCCACTTGATAAACTTCCAATAACCGACTGGCTCAGTCTTGACGGCACATACAGCTCCACCTATGGATGGGTGCGTGGCACAGAGCTTGACGACGGCACTTCGTTAGGACATACAATAACAAGCCAACGAAACATAACCCTCAACGGTAGAATGGATTTCACTACATTGTACAAGAAAATACCATTCCTCGCTGAGACCGAGAAACGTTTCTCAGGCTCATCAAGGAACAACAACAACAAGAACAACAAAAATAACAAAAGCACTCCAAAAGCCAAAGGAAAAGCCAATGACACGGGTGACGGAGATGACGCATCCAAAAAGAACAACTCAAAATCAAAAGACACTCCCAAAACCGAGAAAAAGAGCAAGTCTTTCTCAAAACAGATTACATTGAACGACTCCACAGGCGTGGAGGTTAAGCACGGGCAGAACTCCAAGCGTATATCCGTAAGGGCAAAAGACGCCAATGGCAAGCCCTACGACCTGAAATACAAGCGTGTAGATGAAAACACGATATTGGTAAAGAACCGAGACACTATAGACGTAACCATATTTGTCGTGGCCAAGCCCAAGCAGGAAGAGAAAGGTTGGTACCAAGCGCTTCAAGTTGTCTCACGTGGTCTGATGACAATCCGTAATGCCAATTTCACCTATAAAAACAACTATGCCATGACTCTTCCCGGTTTCAATGTTGAGGTTGGTGACATGTTCGGCCAGAAACGAGTTGGTGGCATGTTTTCTCCCGGTCTTGATTTCGCATTCGGACTTATAGACGAGGACTACATAAACAAGGCTGCCCAGCGTGGATGGCTTATGCAGAACGACTCCAACATAACCACTCCCGCAACGACAAACTCGATGGAAGATCTTCAGTTGAAGCTCCTTCTTGAGCCTTTCAGAGACTTTAAGATTGACTTGAGCGCCAGCCGCAATGTGACAAAAGCCAGCAGTGTACAATTCATGTACAGCGGTATGCCTAAGACACGTACCGGCAGTTTCAACCAAACCACCATAACCCTGCGTACGGCATTCGGTGGCAGCGGCAGCATCAAAGACAACTACCACTCCAAGCATTTTGACAAGTTTATCGAAAACATAGGCATAATGCAAGGCCGCCTGGAAGCCAAATATGCAGGTACCACATACCCCGCATCGTCAGGTGAATTCGCCGGAAAACCATATGATCCGGCAAACGGTGGCGTAGAACCCTACTCCGCCGACGTTATGATTCCCGCTTTCCTTGCCGCTTATACCGGAAGCAACGCCAAGAAATATCCATTGAACATCTTCCCTACCCTCAGCCGTCTTCTTCCCGAATGGAAGATAACCTACAGCGGTTTGACAAAACTTGGCTGGTTCTCCCAGCATTTCAGGAGTTTCAATATAAACCACGCTTACAAGAGTGTTTTCTCTGTCGGAGCTTACAACTCATACACCAATTATATGGAGTTCATGGGCGACATGGGTTTCATCACGGATGTCACGAGTGGCAATCCTATACCAAGCAGTATGTACAACGTGTCAACCGTAAGTATCAACGAGACATTCTCTCCTCTTCTTGGTGTTGACATGACATTCAACAGCGGTCTGACCGCCCGTTGCCAATTCAACAAAACCCGTGTTCTCAACCTGTCCATGACCTCTGTTGCATTGACTGAGACCTATTCAGACGACATAGTTGTCGGGTTTGGCTATAAGATAAAAGACATAAACCTCTTCGGAGCAAAGAATATACAAAACCCGAGCAAGAGCAAGAAAAAGAGCAAAAAGAAGAAAAACGACACCGAAGACGACAAAAGTGGCAATACAAGCACAAAGACAAAAGGTCAGGTCAGCCACGACCTGAATCTCCGTGTTGACTTTTCATACAGAATGCAGAACGCTTTAAACCGCAATATCCAGACCTTGATAACCACCGCAACAAGCGGCCAGACAGCCTACAAAATCTCACTCTCAGCAGACTATACTTTCTCAAAGATGCTAACGATGAGCGGTTTCTTTGACTGGAACAAGAACGTGCCTCTTGTCTCCACGTCATCCTATCCTACCGTAACCGCAGATTTTGGAGTAAGCCTAAAGTTCTCACTTACAAGATAAATGTTTCAAACGTGAATGTTGGTGAACAAATATATGGTTTAATAACACGTCGTGACTGGGAGGGCATGCATAAATATTTCACTGGTCTTTCTGACTCTTTATTCCGTAAAGTCCAAACAATAGTCAGAGAGGATGTGATGAACCGACTTGACAACGAGCTGTTTTGGGAGACATACGCCAACCTTCTGAAGTATCGTCCTCAAGCATTTTTAGCATGTATTGTGGATATTGAGCATTTATCATCAACCCACCAGTTGGATTTCACCTATTCTCAGATGTGTCATTTTCCTGAAATTCTCTCTCCAGAACAATGCTTTAAGGCAGCTGACCTTGCCATTTCACATCTAAGAGAGTGGATAGAGATAGAAGAACTGCTTCATGTATTTAATATCTCCTCCCCAACAAGACGTATTCGACTGCTAATAAGACACGAAAACACCCAGTCCTATTTTGTTCTTTTCCGCACGCTGCAATCCAGCCATGATGAACAAGACCTATGCATCAGATGCTTCAATCATTTCCTAAAGAAAGGAGATGACCGTTCACGCAATATGAGCTTAATTATCAAAAGCTATTTCGGGCTAAATAATTTAACAAAGGAAATTCAACCCAAAATCGCTCCGTATGAGCTCAGTTCTTTAGACCACCCCGACCCAAAGTCCTCATTCACCAAATTTGAATATTTCCTCAGTGGCAAACGACCTTTTGTGCCAGAGATATAAAATCATTATGTTTTAATGCAGGCAAAAAATGTACAAACAAAAAGGTATTAAAAGTTGCATGTTTGGATTAAAAGTTATAACTTTGAAAAATATTGTACACAAATTCAGACAATCAACGAAAAAATAACAACTTTAAACATGAACAAATACACTTTCAACATGAAAAAGACCATTTTAACAATTTTATGTCTCATTGGTGCTCTATCAATCAATGCCCAAGAGCCAGATGAAGTCATTGCAGACGAAGCCTCAACTGACACAACAGAAATGCCTGACGAAGATGTTCCGATGGATCCCATATATAAATATCGTGTATATCTGTCTGACAAGAAAGGAAGCCCCTACTCAATATCCCGTCCAGAAGAATTCTTGTCAGCCCGATCTATCGAACGCAGACGCAAGCAAGGTTTAAGTATAGACGAGACCGACATCCCTGTAAACCGCAGCTATCTCGACAAAGTGGAGAAATGCGGTGTCAAGCTTATACATAGCAGTAAATGGAACAACACAGTGCTTGTAGAGACTTCAGACACTTTGTTGATGGAAAACGTCCTTAAGTTGTCATGTGTTGACAGTATTCGTCTTGCAGCCACTTACACCAGTCTTCCGACAATAGACAACAGCCGTTTTGACGAGGTTGAGAACAAAGATCAAGCTCCTGAATCAAAAGAATTCTTCGCAGGCATCCATGACGACTTGATAGAACGCCACTTAAAGACAGCATACAAGTATGGCAATGCCTACAATCAGATTAAGATGCTCAACGGCATAGCCCTTCACGAATGCGGCTACCGGGGGCAAGGTATGCAAATAGCTGTAATTGACGGCGGTTTTAAGAATGTAGATATAATTCCCTACTTCAAGAACGTAAAAATTCTCGGGACTCGTGACTTCGCCTTGATTGGCGGCACAGTATATGAAGAAGAAGACCACGGCACAATGGTTCTCTCGACTATGGCTGGCAATTGTCGCGGTCGTATAATAGGCACAGCCCCCGAAGCCAGCTATTGGCTTCTCCGCAGTGAGGACGGACATTCCGAGCAGCTCGTAGAGGAAGACAACTGGTGTGCCGCGATAGAATTCGCAGACAGTGTTGGAGTTGACGTAGTAAACACCTCATTAGGATATACAGATTACGACAACGATGTTGATGACGTTAAATATTGGGAATTAGACGGTAAGACGCGTATGATTTCCCGCTCTGCCTCAATGGCTGCCAGCAAAGGACTTTTACTATGCCTTTCTGCAGGAAACGAAGCATCTTACTCCCGTTGGAAGCTTATCAGCCCCCCCGCCGACGCATCTGACGTTCTCACAGTTGGTGCTCTTACTCCAGAAGGCGAAAACACATATTTCTCCTCATTGGGTAACAGCAGCGACGGACGCATAAAGCCAGACATTTGCGCTCAGGGAGAAGACTGCTGTGTTGTTGGCTCCAACGGTGAGCTTCGCACTGCAGACGGCACTTCTTTTGCAAGCCCTATTACTTGTGGCATGGTTGCCTGTTATTGGCAGGCTCATCCCGAGATGACTGTTAAAGATGTGATTGAGCAACTCCATAAAAACGGCTCTTACGCATCTCACCCCAACAACGTTTACGGATGGGGAATTCCCGACTATTCAAAATAACCTATGGAGCGTCCCCTGTCATTATATGAGCTGACCGGCATAATCCGAAACGTGGTGGAACACGAGTTTTCCACCACATACTGGATTTCCGCCGAAGTAAGTGATGTTCACGGCAGGGGCAAGCATTGTTTTTTTGAATTTGTGGAGAAAGACTCATCTGGCACAGAGCCATTGGCCAAAGCCCGCGGTGTGATATGGTCCAACCGATGGTGCTATCTCAAGCCTCTATTTGAGGGAGCCACAGGTTCACCTCTGTCAGACGGTATGCAAATCTTAGCCGAGGTTGAGGTTACATTCCATGAAAAATATGGTTTTTCTCTCAATGTCATAAATATTGACCCGACCTACACCCTTGGTGATATCGCCCGCCGTCGTCGTGAGATAATCGAGAAGTTGAAGTCAGAGGGAGTGTTTGACTTAAACAAAAGCCTCCCCCTCCCCCGCCTTATAACACGTATTGCCGTTATCTCGGCCAGTGGTGCCGCCGGCTATCAAGATTTCTGCAACCAGCTTTCATCCAACCATTATGGTCTTCATTTTAAAACCCACCTTTTTGAAGCCACGATGCAAGGGTCTAATGTGGAAAGCAGTGTAATCCAAGCCTTAGATGCCATTGCCTCAGAAGAAGAAATGTGGGATGTTGTAGTAATTATCCGCGGTGGCGGCTCCACGAGCGACCTCCGCGGTTTCGACTCCCTCTCTCTTGCAGAGAATATAGCCCAATTCCCACTTCCAATAATAACAGGCATAGGTCACGAACGGGACAACACAGTCATCGACGAGGTCTCCCACACACGTGTAAAGACTCCCACAGCAGCAGCAGAGTTCTTGATAACCCATCAATACAACGAATTGATGTTTGTAAACAATCTGGGCGACCGGGTTGTTACCCTATGCAGTCAGATAATCTCTGACGAAACATTACATGTTGACCGTTTGTTATCAAAACTCCCCACCCTTTTCACATTGCGTAGAGAGCGTGAGAATCACAGAATGAACCATTTAATGACAATGGTTGAGACATCTATCCGCTCTCACAAAATAGAGCAAATAGCCAATTTGCAATTATTAAGTGAGAACATAAGACACATCGTAAACTCATTTATGTCAGACATGCACTCCCGCCTCCAAATGATTGCTGCAAAGACAGACGCTTCAGACCCCATCAGGATTCTAAGGCTCGGCTACAGCATAAGCCGGGTAAATGGTAAAGCTGTTCGTGACATAAATGAGCTACATGCAGGCGACAAGGTTTATACTACAGTCGCAAACGGCACATTTGTATCAACCGTAAATCAAGCAAAGCCAGAAAAAAAAGAAAACTCCCCGTTCAACATTCGCGAAGGAGAGTATTTAGCATAACACCATAAACAAAAAAAGTCACAGGCACTCAATATGATATAAAACAACAATATATACAAATTA
>JAZUMZ010000111.1:0-6444 GCA_045603885.1 Bacteroidaceae bacterium
TGGCTACGATCCGACTTTGTTGGAGGTGGTGACTCAATCGCCTGTGTCCACAAATTCGGTCTTGAGGACAAAGTTTCATACATCTCCACTGGTGGTGGTGCCTTGCTTGAGGCAATCGAAGGCAAAGTACTTCCCGGCGTAGCCGCAGTTCAGGGTTA
The DNA here is from genome assembly GCA_045603885.1 of Bacteroidaceae bacterium. Lineage (GTDB taxonomy): Bacteria > Bacteroidota > Bacteroidia > Bacteroidales > Bacteroidaceae > UBA3839. The sequence goes on from JAZUMZ010000111.1 coordinate 159, forward strand.
ATTCCCTTATTTTCATTATTGACAATACAAAGGACAACGTGCGAATCCCTATGTGGCTCACGTTGTCCTTTTGAACACTTATAATCTACTCAATGCGCAAAAAGACCATAATAACCCTTTCTACAATTGTTGTCATTGCATTTGCAATCTTATTATTGCTATTAAAGAGCAACACTGCAGAGACTAAGAAAACGGTTTCCATACCCGACAGTCTTTATCTTACAGTAGGAGTTCTGCCAATCTCCGAATGTCTTCCCCTTATTGTCGCTGAGCACAGCGGTATATCAGAATCTTTGGGTCTCCATCTGCGCACTATAATGTTTGACTCTGCAATGGATGCAGACACCGCATTCACCAATCGTCAAACAGACCTCACTGTGACAGACGGTATAAAACTGGCACTTATGCTCCAAAATGGCGACAGTGTGAGCGGTATCCTGTGCAGTGACTATAATCTGACACTTGTGACGACTCGTGCATCACGCATAACAAAACCTAAAAACCTTAAAGAAAAAATAATTGGCATCACCCGTAACTCTGTTACCGACTGGTATGCAGATCTCGTTATGGAAAAAGAAAAAATGGAAACCGTGGACTTGAACCGTCCTCAAATCAACAGTCTCTATATCCGCTATAGAATGATAGAACAGAACGAATATGATGGTGCCATTCTTCCACATCCATGGTCACATGCAGCTATATCCCTTGGCAACAACGCGATTTCGTTATCGTCGGAGTTTAATGAACTCAACAACTCCTTCATAATAGCCGCTCATGACTCTGTCTTATCGGCCAGGAAGAACGATATAGACAAATTAAAAAAATCATACAATCAAGCTGTTGACTCAATAAACTCGTGGAAAAAACCCCTTCAGCTCATTCTTCACAAATATTATTCTCAAATACCTTTACCCAAGGACACAATCAAAGTGTCAAATGAAGACAGACTTCACCACTATACTCCATATAACATTGACTCCCTCCAGTCAGCTCGTAACTGGGCTCGCAAACGCGGTTTGACAGAAAAGCCCAAAGAGAATCCCGGCTATAAATCCATAAAGCAAAACACCCAATAGTAACAGTCATGCAATTACCATTCAAGACAAAGAACTTACTTGAGATATATGAACATATCAGCTCCTTAGTAACTCAGACAAACAATTACGAGCTGACAAGCGCTCTCGTGCAGATACGACAGACATATTCTACGATGCTTCAATACATGGTAAAAGGTATCGACGACCCCAATTCTGGCAAGATATATGCTGATATGGTCCGCCAATGCTATGTGATTGGTTACCGGGCCTCTCGGCTTACACGTCTGAAAGATCATATGGACGAGAAATATGCCACCACATTCAGAAGCATTGGTGTACAATCATTTTCAAATACAATCAAATCTCTTGAGGAGAGCAGATCAAGACTGAGTGAAACTCAGTCGTTAATAAATGATATTGGAAGCGTCAATGAGTTAGATCTCAAATTAGAAAGTCAACGCAAAGTCCATCAGGAGCTACTAATTTCCCTTTTTAATATTGTATGGACCTCAGACATATGGGAAAGCAGCGACTACCAGTCAGCGTCCTCATTACTCTCAAGCTCACTCTTGACCTCCTACGACAAATCGCTATTTGTCGGTGCCGTTGTTCTCTCTGTCATAGAGATGTTTGACGAACGTAAGTTTATGATTCTGTGTGACGCTTACGTGAATGACAGCGATGATGTAAGTATGCGTGGTATTGTTGGAATAGTTCTGTCACTCCGCAAGTATGACAGTTCCATCAATATATTCCCGAACATTTCCGCCCGCCTTTCCCTCCTTTTTGACTCAGAGTCTTTTGTCAAAGACATATATCTTGTAATGATGCAGCTTCAGTACAGCAAAATCACTGACCGGGTCAGCGACAAAGTCCGTAACGACATATTGCCCTCACTTCTAAGTAGCGGTAAATTCAAAAAGACAAAATACGGTATAACAGAGATTGACGACTATATGACCAAAAACGGTGAGAATCCCGAATGGCATAAAGGAGACAAAGACCCTGCTGTCATGAAGAAGATGGAAGAGATGGCACAGCTTCAGATGGATGGCGCAGATGTACAGATGAGCAGTTTTATCCATATGAAGAAAGGTCCGTTCTTCTATCCAACAGCCAACTGGTTTATGCCTTTCTCTGTTAACCATCCTGAGATATCCTCGATATTGGATCGCATGCGAAAGAACCAAGGCACAGCCAACGCATTGATAAATATATTAAAATACGCTCCATTCTGCAGTAGTGACCGTTATTCATTCACCTTCATGCTTGACAATATCGGTATATCCGGTCAAAACATGATAACCCAGAGTCTTTCAGGCGAAATGTCGGAAGAAGATATGCAAACACAACTTGACGAGTTGAAAAAACGTAAGACAAAAAAGAGTGAGCACAGCCGTTATTTTATCCAAGACCTATATCGCTTTTTTATCGCTTATCCTTACCACAACCAGTTTTATAATCCGTTTGACAAGTCTCTTCCATCTTTCACTCCACTTGACTCAGGTATTTTTGAGCTACTTCTCGACTCAAAAGAAGAGTTACTTTCTTTAGCTGAGTTTTACATGCGTAAGGAGTTATATAGCGACGCCTTACGTCTTTATAACGCTCTCGAGCCACAAGAGAGCGAAGATCAAGTTTTCCTTTGGCAGCAAATAGGCTTTTGCCAGCAGCAATCAGGTGACATGGAAAGTGCTTTATCCAGTTACTCAATAGCATACTCTTTGAATCCTAATTCCAAATGGACTCTAAGACATCTTGCCCGCATAGCCTATCATCAGAAACAATATTCAGACGCAGAAGTGTATTATGACCTTCTTCTTTCAGATGAAGAAGACAACTTGAAATACCTCAAACGTAAAGCAGACTGTCAAATTCAAGATGGTCGCTATGAGGATGCAATACCTCTACTATACAAAATCAGCTATCTTGATGAAAACTCATCTGATGTAAAAGACGAGCTTGCCCATAGTCTGTTAATGACTGGTAAATACGAAAAATCAAAAGATATATACAATTCATTATCAGCAACTTATCCAGACAATACACAATATCTGGTCAACCTTGCCAACATCTATTATGTCGAAAAAGACTTTGAGACTGCCTTTACTTATTATTGTGAGGCTTATAATCATCTAAAGACCGAAGAAAACGGAGAAAAGCGTTTCAAACGCATGTTTGTTGACGCAGCAAAGTCGCTCAAACCACTAGGTATAGACATCAATAAATTCCAAATGATGTATGACGCAGTGTCTATGGGGATTATGTAGTCTTTTTGTTTGTAGGGGTTAAGAAGGGAAAACCTTCTTACACCAACACCAATATTTTTGGGGTTATTTTTATTTATCCTTGATTTATAGATGATTATATTATATGGAGAGCCCGATATTACCAATACAACGACTTCATAGTCTTCTCACTTTAGAATATGAAAGTGAGAAAGAAGAATATCGCATACAATCAGAAAAGATGAGTATTGGCCGCAAGGTTAAGCGTGGAATATGCTGGTATCCCATCACAGCAGGTCGCAGCTATTATAACTCACTAAATCAGTTGGTTGTGGAAATCTCTCAAGACGACCCTCAAGACATAGACCACAACTTTGAATATGGCAAGCCTGTTGTATTCTGGAAGAACAATACAGAAAAAATTAAATTTTCACCTTATACAGGCACGATATCCTATGTTGACGGCAACCGAATGGTAGTTGTGGTTCCTTCGCCACAGGCAGTCATAGATCTCCAAAACTCCGAAAACCTTGGCGTTCAGCTATATTTCGACGCAACCAGTTATAAGACAATGTTTCATGCGCTGGATGAAGTTATTAAAGCCAAGGGAAACTCTCGCATCGGTTATCTCAGGGATTTGTTTGCTGGTCAGATTCATCCATCTCGTCTCACATTCTCTCCACAGTCATTTCCTTGGCTGAACAAATCCCAGGAACATGCCGTCAACGAAGTTCTTGTATCAAAAGATGTGTCGATTGTTCACGGTCCTCCGGGCACAGGCAAGACAACAACATTGGTTGAGGCCATATACGAAACTTTAAAACGCGAGACTCAAGTAATGGTGTGCGCTCAAAGCAATATGGCTGTTGACTGGATATGTGAGAAGTTAGTTGACCATGGCATCCCCGTTTTACGTATAGGCAACCCTACACGTGTGAATGACAAAATGCTCTCATTCACTTATGAGCGTAAATTTGAGTCACATCCAGATTACCCTGACCTATGGCGTATTCGTAAGACAATACGTGAGATACGTGAGAATCGTAAAAAAGGCGAAAATATCCATCAGAAAATATCACGTCTGCGTGATCGAGCAACAGAGCTTGAGATGCGAATCTCCAATAGTCTTTTTAATGAGGCACGTGTTGTAGCCAGTACGTTAGTAGGCAGTTCAAGCAAGCTTCTTGTAGGAAAGAAGTTCCCCACTCTCTTTATAGACGAAGCAGCTCAGGCATTGGAACCAGCCTGCTGGATAGCAATCCGTCGTTGCAGCCGCGTTGTATTTGCAGGTGATCACCAACAGCTTCCTCCCACAATAAAGTCATTCGAAGCGATGAAAGGCGGTCTTGGCGTAACACTCATGGAACGCATCGCTGTGAATCAGCCCTCTGTTGTAACCCTTTTGACTGTTCAATACCGCATGAACGAACAGATTATGCAGTTCTCTTCAGACTGGTTTTACGGTGGAGGAGTAGAAGCGTCGCCAAGCGTTCGCAACCGCTCGATACTTGATTTTGACACTCCGATGGAATGGATAGATACTTCCACTCTTTCATCAAACAGATTGAACGAAGAGGACAGCATACTCTCACACGAACCAGATTACCATGAATCGTTTGTTGGCGAGAGTTATGGGCGAATCAACAAATCAGAAGCCGAGCTTACACTCAAAACCCTTCTTACGTATATTGAAAAAATCGGAAAGCGACGTTTTCTTGACGAGCGCTTGGATGTAGGTGTAATCAGTCCATATAAAGTTCAGACTCAATATTTGAGGAGTCTCATACGCAAACGCGAAGAATTCAAGCCTTTCCGTCATTGTATCTCAGTTAATACTGTTGACGGATTTCAAGGTCAGGAGCGTGATATCATTTTAATATCCCTTGTCCGTAGTAACGAACAAGGGAATATTGGTTTCTTGAATGATCTGCGACGTATGAATGTCGCTATGACACGCGCCCGTATGAAACTCATTATAATAGGCGACGCCACTACTCTTTCGCATCACAGATTCTATAAAATGCTCAAATCATATATAGACCTGATCAAAATGCCTAATCAGACCCGGCATAATATTTGAGCATAATATCCTAATAACCGATTTGTTTAAAACTGACTAATCCTTGCTATATATTTCCCAATAATATCAAATTCTATATTAACAATTGTACCTATCTCAATAGACTGAAAGTTTGTATTATCGTAGGTATAAGGTATAATATTGACTTGGAAAGAGTCATCAGTCGGGTTACATACAGTAAGACTTACTCCATTAACAGTTACCGACCCCTTGTCAACTGTGATATATCCTCTTCTAGCCATCTCACGGCTGACCTCATACTTAAAGGTGAAAGTATAGCTCCCATGTTGATCTTCTTTAGATATACATACAGCGGTCTGGTCAACATGTCCTTGAACTATGTGTCCATCTAAGCGGCCATTCATCATCATAGAGCGTTCAACGTTAACTTTATCTCCAACTTTAAGTTTACCAAGATTCGAACGATCAAGAGTTTCTTTCATTGCAGTAACGACATAGGTACCATTACTAATCTCAACAACCGTAAGGCAAACTCCATTATGAGCAACACTTTGGTCTATTCTCAACTCATCTACGAATGAGCATTTTAATGTAAAATCAACATTTTCCCTGTCCTTTTTAATTGCTACAACTGTAGCAAATTCCTCAACAATACCACTAAACATAAAAATAAAATTAAAGGGTTATTTAATTATGCAAAGTTACATAAAAGGAATTAGAAAAACAAATTAGGAAGTGAAAAGTGAATAGTGAATAGTAAAAAGTGAAAAACGAGCGATAACAATCTAAAACAATAAAAAAAGTCAAGGCATCCCGTCTGGGATGCCTTGCTGCTTTAAAAAAAAGGCGGCGACCTACTCTCCCGCATTGCGGTGCAGTACCATCGGCGCGCGCGGGCTTAACTTCTCTGTTCGGGATGGGAAGAGGTGGGACCCCGCGGCTATAGCCACCTGATTGTATGTCTTGACAATACAGAACAA
>JAZUMZ010000112.1:0-10593 GCA_045603885.1 Bacteroidaceae bacterium
TCACTGGAAATGTGATGCTTTTCAACCAACTGTTCCGCAGATTGCTCGCCTTTGAGAAAATCCAACACTGCCAAATCAATGTCTTCCTTCTCGTGGCGATAACGGGTGATTTCTTTCCACACCCATTCATACTGACCTGTGACTTCATTCAAAACACGGTCTCGTTCTCTTTTTACGGTTATCTTCATACACTTTTGGTTTTTTCCTCAAAAGTGTCAAGTTTTTTTAGTTCAAGTCATTCACAAAAAAAGATAATAGGCGTTGCATTTTTGAAAAGAATTCGTAACTTTACAGCGCTTGCCGCTATAAAAAACCAAACCCACTAGTTTGACTTGCGTCAGGGACTAATGGGATTCAGCGGTGCAAAGATAAGCATAAAATCAGTAACGACCAAATTTTTCTGGAAGAAATTTATGGAATACGGCAAATTTGAACGGATTATGTCGCAAAAGCGGATGAACAGATACCTTGCTGCCTGCGGCGGCGACTCGCGCAAGGCAATGACACTCTACCGTTACAACCTGCAGCTGTCGCAAGAGACGTTCACCATCATCAGCTGCTTCGAGGTGGCCCTGCGTAACGCCATAGACGAGAAGTTGACCCCGAGCATGGGAGCGGAATGGCTGAAAGACTCCATCATGCCTGGCGGCGCATTTGCCAGTCCCATCTTGCACAAGACGCACGACATCATAGACCGCGCCTATCACAAGCTGCTCACCGATAACCTCTATTCCCACTCCAAACTCCTCGCCAGCCTCGAGTTCGGCATCTGGAAATACATGTTCTCGCCCGTGCAGTACCGCATGACAGGCCGTACCCTGCTCAGCATCTTCCCCAACAAAGCCCGCTCCACGCCACAGGTACAGTACAACCACTCGTATATCTTCAACGAGCTTGACAAGATCAATACCCTCCGCAATCGCATCGCCCACCATGAACCTATCTGCCTCCTCCTGCAGCAGCCCGTCATCGATACAGGTTTCATCCTCAACGAGTACCAGAAAATCCAGACCCTTTTCTCGTGGATGGGCATCGACAGCCAGTCGCTCCTTTATGGCCTCGACCACGTAAGAAGAGTCTGCGACAAAATCGACAAGTTGAAGTAAATGGAGGTCGTGAAACAAAGGGCGGGAAACCAAGGCCGAGGATATCGGCGCGGGTTCCCGTCCTTTATGTTTTTTACATTTTAACCTATTGACCCTGCGATTATTATGAATTTATTTATTCTTTATCTGTCCAATGACATCCTTCTATCGTATATTCATTTATACCCTTGAGATATTTTCCACTATTATCTTGGTTTATCCATTTGGAGCACCCTACGATTTCATGGATATAGAGTTCTGCATTTATCGATGAATATGTTCTAAAATCTTCTTCAGTAGAATAAGTAATTCAAGTTTCGCAAACTCTACAGGATGCGATAATGCTATTATTGTTGAACCCATTCAGGGTTCGGTTAGGATAATTGGTTCAATACCCCGGGTGATAAAACACCGCTTCGCTTTATTTTATTACCAGGGGTTACTAATGTACAACCCCTTCGGGGTTAGAATGCAGCGCTTGCGAAACATGAATGAATTTATTTCTGATCATTCGTGGTCATTCATGGCAATTATATGTTAAAACATCCAAAGTGCCAAAGGCACGCCAATCCTTTTAATCCTAAATCCAGCGCGCAGCGCAATGTTTTACATGTTATATCTCAGAACAATCTAATAAAAAAAACATAAGACGATTCGGCATCGTGCCGCAGCAGATGTTAATCTTCAACCTGACGACGTTGCACTTTTTGTTGAGTACGAAGCGCATTTTTTCTTTTCTCTTTTACGGACTTTTATGATTCTAAGGGTTTTTCATTCATGAAACAAGTCATCTATATCCACCTCATTGTTAACACTTTGCCATCCTGCGTTGTGTACCAATCCCGAAGAAGTTACCATTGTCAACTGAAGAGACTTATTGGTAGCAGTTACCTCACGGAATGTATCTCTGCGTTCCAGCATTCGCTGTGCATATTCTGTGGATATTACAAAGGGCTTAATAGCGAATTTCATCTCACAAAGGTTGATGGTCTTATCACCACGGTCAATAATCAGGTCTATCTGAGCCCCCTTGCGTTCTTCACCATCCTTACCGACATATGACTTGCATGACCAGGAACAAACATTGGTCAGAATACCACTTATACCCAACTTATGTTTGATTTGAGAAATATGGTGCAGGCAAACTTGTTCGAAAGCATAACCCTCCCAACTGGATATATCCTGTCCCAGATGACTCCAGTAGTGTTCGTCACCCCCATGATAGTTCTTCACGAAGCGGAGATAGAACAACGAATAGAGGTCTGTAAGTTGATACATTACATCACGTTCTGACTTTCCAAATGCATTGTAACTACGAATAAAGTCGCAATTGCACAAATCAGTTAGCACATCCGAAAAATAGCCGTTATCTTCTGTTCCAATTTCCTTGATAAGCTCTTGTCGTGTCATACCTTTCATCTGCTTTGAGAGCGTTTCCACAACTCTCCGATAGAGGCGGGACTCCTTAAAAAGCGACTTATAGAGGAAGTTGTACTCTTTCTGTAGTGGAGCATTCTCCGAAAAGAACAAAGCATCAATATTCTGAGCCACACTCAAGCTTCTGCTCATCATATCTAAGTAATAAGGCGTTCCCCCAAGTGCCATATAAGTTTCGATGATATGCTGACGTTGCAGATCGAAACCACGCGACTTCAGGAAATCCTCAGTCTCACGGAGATTAAACGGTCGCAAGTATATCTGTTTTGTTACCCGGTTGTGCAGTCCACCTTTATCACCAAGCAGTTTGCTGGTCATCCATGTAGTAGCAGATCCACACACTATCAGTTTTATATTATCATATTTTGAGGCCCAGCCATTCCAAAACAAATCAAAAGCTTTTAGAAATCTTGAACGAGGAGTATCAAGCCAAGGCAGTTCATCGATAAATATATATATACGCTCCTTGTCAAGCTTTGTCTCGATATACTCACGCAGCATAAGGAAGGCAGCCATCCAGTCCTTTGGAACCTTGTACTTCCTCTTCGCATAGATACTCAGCTGATTAGCGAAGTTGGTCAGTTGCTCCTTGCGGGTTCCTTCATAGATACCCGTAGTATAGAAATCATATTTCGCATCAAAAGTCTTGTCTATAAGGAATGTTTTACCTATACGTCTACGTCCATAGACTGCAACCAACTCAGCTTTTGGGGAACTAATAATCTCCTGCAGGAGTGCAAGTTCTTGGCGCCGGCCAACCATAATGTTCTTGTTCTTCATACCAGACATGCTTTTGCTTTTGCGCAAAGTTAACACATTTAATTGAAATAAAGAAGAAAAAAAACACTTATTTTACTGCGGTAACCTACTTTTTTTTTGAGTTACCGCAGTACTATTCCAAAAATATTTTCGTGTCCATGTATTATCCCTACTCTACAGTTGCTCTTCTATAGGCTGCTCCAAGTCGTTCGGATCTGTGGTTGGCTCAAAACGGGCCACGACCTCACCCTTGCGGTTGATAAGGAACTTTGTGAAGTTCCACTTTATGTCAGGCTTTGAGGCATAGGCGGAATCAGCTTTAGAAAGCATCTCGTCGAGTAAGCTGGAGAGAGGATGATTGGGAGCAAAGCCTGCAAAGCCCGCCTGACTCTCCAGCCACTTGTAGATAGGGTGAGCGTTTTCGCCGTTAACCTCAATTTTGGACATCAAAGGAAATGTCACTCCATGGTTCAAGCGGCAGAATTCCTCTATCTGCTCGTCGGTTCCAGGCTCCTGGTGGCCGAACTGGTCGCATGGAAAGCCGATGATGACAAGACCTTTGTCCTTGTATTTCTGGTAAAGGGCTTCCAGACCATCGTATTGCGGAGTAAATCCACACTTGCTGGCTGTATTAACAACGATTATCACCTTGCCTCTAAAGTCAGAGAAATACACTTCCTTCCCCTTATTGGAAAGAGCTGTGAAGTCATAAATTGTACTCATAGTATTTGTTTTACATGATGACAGGCAGACAATGGCTGCCAGAATAAATAAACTTGTTCGCAAAATCACAAAAATTTCTTTTAATTACAGGTGCTCCTTTTTTGGAGTTCAAAGGACAAGTCCCGAAAGTCCTGAGAATCCGTAGAGAAACGAGATTAATGTATGATTACCATGGTGGCACCGAAACCGTATTGTTGGAATGAGGCGTCTTGGAAGGTGTAGTTCTTGTATTTATGTTTCAGCTCGTTGACGATGGCGCTACGCAAGGCACCCTCGCCCTTACCGTGGATAAACACGATGCGGCGTCCTTTGTCTTTGGCATGCTCCTCGAGCGTGCGTCTGAACACTCCGAGCTGATACTCCTTGATGTCGCCTGCCGACATGCCGGCTGTGGTCTCTAAAAGCTCATGGGCATGGAGGTCCACCTCCACCACGTCTTTCTGTCCGTGGCGGTTATGCACACGTGCCTGCTGATGCTCTGTCCTCCGAGCGTTTTTCTTCTCCTGCATTGCTTGTTGCAGCTCCTGTGTGTCGAAGACAAACTGACGTGCGGGCACGTCGTCCTTCACGATGGTCAGCTCCAGTGTGGGCTCGTCGAAGAACAAGCTCTCGCGGAAAGTATGGAACTTGAAGAATTTGGCGGTGTCTATTCTCAGATCCACACTCACAGGGGGCTTCATCAGAAATGGCTTGTCCTCCTTGTATGCAATTAGCTGAACCCCCACCCTCTCTATTGAGTTGAGCATGGCATGGGTCACCTCCTCCACAAACACCTTGGTGTTGGGCTCCACCACTCCGCCGCTCCTCAATGTGTAGGCATTATTCTCCTTTGACAAGTAAGTATAGCTGACGAAGTAATTGCAGTCGTTCACAATATAGCACTCGAAGTTTGTCTTTGTAAACTCCTTGGGATTGACAGGCACGAATACCAGATAGACGGAGAGTTTGTCGCCGTCGGCACGCTCCTCCGGCTTCGGCTTGTAAGTAATCTCTTTGTCCGCCGGGTCCACCTCCACATCCTCATCGGGGATGTCAGGGACGTTCTTGGTCTCTGTCCGTCCCATGGTGTCAACCTTGGCTATGTTGTAGTCGTCGGTGGTGATTACCACCACGTCGGAGGCCATGACCGGCATCTGGAAGCCGTCCTCGTCCTCAACGAGCACTATCTTGTTGTTGTTCTGAAAGCCTTTTACTATGCCGCCCCCAACATCGCTGAGGAAACGGACTCTGTCACCTATTTTCATAATGTTTGCTGTTTTTATCCCCGGGTGGCTACGTTGCACTCCGCTACCCGGGGTTACTATTGTTCAACCCTTTCAGGGTTGCAGAGGTTTGGTCCTTCTTGTCAGCCCCGGGTGGCTACGTTGCACTCCGCTACCCGGGGTTACTATTGTTCAACCCTTCCAGGGTTGCAGAGAATTCACTTCAGGTATTTGCGGAGAGGATGCTTTGCCGCCTTGAGACCTTTGGCAAGGCTCTGGCAGTTGAGGCGCGCTCCGTCGAGGGAGGTGTGAGTGTGGTCGTGGTTGAACATGGCGGCAGCCTTCTCACGCCCCATCTCGTCGAGTGCGTCGGCTGTGATGTTGTGGATGTCGATGAAGTCGCAACCCGTCTCCTCAGCCACCTGACGGTAGAGCCGTCCGAAGAACTCGTTACGACGCTCCACCTTCCCTTTCGGCCATTCATTGCGCGGTGTGAGGCTCAGCAGAATCGGTGTGGCTCCCTTCTCGCGTGTGTCCTCAATAAACTTTTTAAGGTACCAACCGAAAGAATACACCACCTCGTAACGCCCGTCGTCCTCCATCTTATATACATGGCAGGTGTCCTCAGCCACCGGTATGACACCGCGGAACTTTGGCTTGTCGATGCCGCTCATGTCGTTATGTCCGAACTGAATAAGCACGAAATCACCCGGCTGCAGGGAATTGTAAATCTCGTCCCACCGTCCTTCGTTCAGAAACGTGCGTGTTGAGCGTCCGGCCTTGGCGCAATTTACGAAGATACATTTCTTTTCGTTGAATATGGTCTGCGCCTGCGAACCCCATCCCCACATTCCGTTGGGGTCTTTGTCAGCGTTCTTGCCTGTGGAGTCTCCGGCAAGGAAAATCCTTGGCCGTTTCTTCCCGTCCGCTTTCTTCGGCTGCACCACCACCCACTGGGGATGAGTCACGAGAATGGACTGCGGATGCACCTTGTCCTGAAGAAGACAGGTCCTCAGCCACGCCACCTCGGCATGGGTGCATGCGTCCAGCCCCTCTGCGAAGCTGGCCGCGTTCATGCGTGCTCCGAATGCAGACGAGTGGATCTTGTCGCCAAAGAAATGATAAGCCGCCTTATGTTTGCCATAGGCCTCAAGCTTGGTCGCCGATATATCGTTGAGGTCGATGAACGGTGTGTGCAGCTCCTCAGCCATAGCCTTGATCCATGGTGTGAAAGATGTGAGTTTGCGATCCACACGGTTAGTGTCGTCTTGCTCATAAGCTTTTCGGGGGGTAAGTGTGAGCAGGATAGGCACCGCGCCCTTGGCGCGTGTCTCGTTGACAAACCGGCGGATATATCCTCCGAAAGTGTAAACGGTCTCCTGTCTGCCGTCCTCTTTGATAGTGACCACCGTGGAGTCCTCGATCAGGAATTTGTCGTATTGTCCGCCGTTGCTTTTGGAGCTTTTATAGCTGGAGCGTGCCCGGTTCTCATCAATCGGCCCGTTGTCGTTATGTCCCAGCTCGAAAACCACATAGTCTCCAGGCCGCACGCCATCCAACACCGGTTTCCACAGCTTGTTGTAGAACGTGCGCGGGCTTGTGCCTCCCAGCGCGTGGTTCTCAACAGTTATCTTAGACGAGTCGAAAAAGAGATGCTCGAAATATCCCCATCCCCACTGGCCGTTGTTGCCATTTCCCAACGTTCCGTTTCTCATGGTTGAGTTACCCACAAGGAACAAAACAGGGTTGTCGCCTTTTCTCGACGAGCCGCTGACAGGGCGTGCCTGGTTTGCTTTCTCAAGCGAGTCAAGGGTCACGTCACGCACTCCGTTGATGTCTTTCCAGATAGCGTCATTCTTGTCCTGTGCCGACAAGCTGAGCGACACAAATAACACAACAATACATACAAACAGCCTATTCATAAACAGTCAATTTTAATGGTTTTGGAGTTTTTTTTATGTTTATTCCACAAAGTTAGTAATTATAACTCAAAAAAAAACATAAAAAATTTTATTTTTTCCACATTTTCCGTAATTTTGCTAAAAACTAAGAATATGAGCAAGACAGGAAACAAAACAGAGTATATCCACTCCATCCGCTCGGTGATGCGTGTGTTAGAGGCTTCGTTCAAAAACCACTGGAGTTGTCCGGCATTGACCGACTACGGCACCGGCATCAGTTTCACCTATGAAGAGCTGGCCAACCAGATCCACAAAACCCATGAGTTTTTCCGCAAAGAGGGGATTGAGCCCGGCGACCGTATAGCGTTGTGCGACAAGAACTCCAGCTACTGGGCAGTTTGTTACCTCTCCGCCTTGACCTACGGCGCGGTTGTCGTGCCTATACTTCCCGACTTCCACGGCGACCAGATAGTGAACGTGCTCAACCACTCGGAAAGCAAGATGGCGTTTCTGGGCGAGAACATAAGGCGCAGAGTGAGGCAGACCACCACGTCGGTAGCCGGAGACAACATCCATTCGTGTCATATTCTCGACCTTGCGATGATGGGCGAGAAAGCTGAGTTGAGACTGCGCCCTGAGGATGTGAGGTATTTTGACGATGAGGAGGACGCCTTGGCTATGATCAACTACACATCCGGTTCCACAGGCCACTCCAAGGGGGTTATGATTCCCTACCGAGCTATATGGTCAAATATCGCGTTCGCCGATGAGAAACTGGGTCTCCAGACCCGATGCACCACCCTTTCGCTTCTTCCGATGGCCCACATGTACGGTTTCTCGTTTGAGTTCTCCTACGAAATCAGCTTAGGCGGACACATTTATTTCCTCACCCGCACTCCCAGCCCCTCCGTACTTGCCAAGGCTTTGTCAGACGTAAAGCCCGACATAGCGATCTGCGTGCCTCTTATTGTTGAGAAAATTGTGCAAAGCAGGATTTTCCCGAAGTTGAAATCACTGGCTACCCAAAGCCTTATCGCGCTTCCTTTCTTCAAAGACATGATATTCAAAAAGATACGCCAGCGTATAATTGACTTCTTCGGAGGCAACATTTATGAGGTTATCGTCGGAGGCGCTCCTCTGAACAAAGACGTGGAGGAATTCCTTCACTATATCAAATTCCCATACACCGTGGGCTATGGCATGACCGAGTGCGCGCCTATCATCTGCTACCGCGACTACAAAACGTATGCCAAGAACTCGTGTGGCGAGGCAGCACCCCGTATGGAAGTGAAGATCCTGAGTGACGACCCCGAGCATGTGGAGGGCGAGATTGTCACGCGCGGCACAAACGTGATGCTTGGATATTACAAGAACGAGGATGCCACCCGCGAGGCAATCGACCCTGAGGGCTGGCTCCACACCGGTGACCTGGGCACGATGGACAAACAAGGCAACGTGTATATTCGCGGCCGTCAGAAAAACATGATTCTCGGCGCAAACGGACAAAATATATATCCTGAGGAAATCGAGGAGAAATTCACATCCAACACGTTAGTTGACGAGTGCGTCGTCGTAAAGCGCGAGAACCAGCTTGTAGGACTTGTTTACACCACCGACGACACACTTCGCACCCACGGCATGACCCGCGACGAGTTCAACAACCAGCTTAAGGTCTATCTGAAACGCGTGAACGCCATGCTCCCTAATTTTTATAAGGTGTCAAGACTCGTACCGCAAGACCTTGAATTTGAGAAGACACCCAAAGGCAACATCAAACGTTTCTTGTACACCTGATGGGTATTCGTCATTCCAAATCGGTGTTTCATCATTCACAAACGCCATTTCGTCAAAAGCATTTTAAAATATTTAACGATTAAGTGATATTTTCATAATTTTGCGTATAATTGGATAACCGTAATTTAAATCACCAAAATACGTAATGTTATGAAAACAAAATCTTTACTTTCAACCTTTTTCCTACTCCTGATGGCTTTGTTCCATGCAAAAGCCCAGGACATGGCGAGCACGCCCCTGACCATGGAGGCCGTGGAGCCTGGAAGCATAGACATAGTGAACCCCGTGGGTCTGACTATGGAGTACAGCAAAAACGGCGGTGACTGGAATTCATCCTCTACCGACCCCATCAGCATTGAGGTAGCTGCCGGAGATGTGGTTCAGTTCCGAGGCGACAACGCCAGTTACGGCACTTTTGGCGAAAGCGGCGAGCTGTTTACCCGCTTCACCGCCACAAATCCTGTTTACCTGTATGGCAACATCATGAGCCTCGTCAGCTCCACCGGTTTCGCCACGCTGAAAGAGATTTCTGACACCTCAGGCGGCATGGGGAGCAACTTCGGATTTTTGTTCTCCACTCCATCAGGACCCGGAGAGTTGTTCCCCAAGGAGAACAGCACAATCATGAACCACCCGGAGAAAGACATCGTGCTGCCTGCCACGACTCTTACAAACTCATGCTACATGTACCTGTTCTCAGGCTGTACGAAGCTGACCCGCGCTCCGGAGCTGCCTGCCACCACACTGGCCGAAGGCTGCTACCACCGCCTGTTCGACAACTGCACAAGCCTGGAGAAAGCCCCTGTGCTCCCGGCAAAGAAACTGGCGGGATTCTGCTACAGCAACATGTTTGCAGGCTGCACGAAGCTGAACTACGTAAAATGTATGGCCACCGACATCACCACCGACCTATGTCTCGACGGCTGGATGGAAGGTGTGGGAAAGAAAGGTGAGTTCGTGAAAGCCTCCACTGTCAACAACTACCCCATCGGCGAGAGCGGAATACCCAAAGGCTGGGATGTAATTGACGCCACCAGCGATGACGGCGACATGGGCAACACACCCTTCACCATGGAGGCAATCGAGAACGGCACATTCACCATTGTCAACCCCCAGAAACTGATTATTCAATACAACAAGAACGGAGCAGGATGGACATCCGCATACGACAACCCAATCACCATAGAGGTTGAGGCAGGCGACAAAGTGAGCTTCCGCGGCAGCAACGCCAGCTACTGCAACGAGGGTAGCGACGCCACCAACTTCCGCAGCTCCGGCGAGTGCTACATCTACGGAAATATCATGAGTCTTATCAACAACGGCTCATGGCCGACGCTGAAAACCCTGTCTGCACCTTTTGCGTTCGCAAACCTGTTCCTGGGCAACGACGACCTGTCGCCCAACTACACCATCAAGAGCCACCCCTACAACGAGCTGGTTCTGCCTGCCACAACGCTGACCAACATGTGCTACAGCATGATGTTCCAAGGCTGCCGGGGTTTAACCAGGGCACCGCAGCTTCCTGCCTCCCTCCTCGCTCCGCTATGCTACAACGACATGTTCGCCGACTGCACAGGTCTTACAGAAGCTCCCGCGCTGCCAGCCACCGAGCTGGCCATGGGATGCTACACCATGATGTTCTATGGATGCACAGGTCTGGAGAAAGCTCCCGACCTGCCCGCACGTGTGCTG
>JAZUMZ010000113.1:0-3642 GCA_045603885.1 Bacteroidaceae bacterium
GGTCTTATGGAGCCTATGGGTCTCATGGGTCTTATGGGGCCTTTTCTATAACTGCTTTTCTTTGCCGAGGGCAAGTGCCTTGATGTTGGCTTCGACCACGGCGTCGCCTTTGCGGCCGAATATGCTGCGGAGAGCGTCCTCCAGCTTTGAGTATTCTATGCCGAGGGCTTTCTGGGCGGCGCCCAAAAGGATGATGTTGGCGGAGCGGGGAATGTTATTTTCCTTCGCAATGGCCTCTATGTCAATCTTTATCACATGGGGCAGGCTGTCAAGGTCGGCGTTGATCTTCTCCATGTCCGGATAGTTGGGGATATTCACGAAAGGGGTGGACGAGGTGATCACCCAGCCGTCTTTCTTGAGGTAGGGAAGATAACGAAGGGCTTCCATCGGCTCCATGGAGATAATCACGTCCGCACATCCCTTGCCGATCAGGTCGCTGTTGATCGGGTCGGAGGATATACGCAGGTTGCTTTGGACATCACCTCCACGCTGGGACATTCCGTGGACCTCTGCCTGCTTTATATAAAGGTTCTCGTTCATTGCGGCCTCGCCAATCACTGTGGCGATCGACAGGATTCCCTGGCCTCCCACACCGCATAATATAATGTCAGATTTCATTGTTTTGATTTTTCTTTTTTTTTTCGGAATGTCGGAATTCCATTGTGTCGATATGTCGAAATTTCGTTATTCCGTTATTTCGAGATTTCGATGCTTGAAATTTTATCCTTTTCTCTTCTCTTTGGCGTGACGGGCGAAGGTCTGTATGCACTCGCGACGCGGGATAATCACGGACGTGCCGTTGTAGTCGATTTCCTGCTTGATTATGCGGGTGATCTCCTCCATGTTCTTGGGGAGGGGAACCACCACGTGCAGGTGGTCGTCACTCAAGCCCAGACCACGGCAGATGGCCTCGAATTTGTTGGTGCCCGCTGAGTCCTGGCCGCCGGTCATGCCGGTCGTCAGGTTGTCGCTTATGATTACGGTTATGTTGGCGTTTTCGTTGATTGCGTCGAGCAGGCCGGTCATACCGCTGTGGGTGAAGGTGGAGTCGCCTATGACAGCGACGGCAGGCCACTGGCCGGCGTCAGCGGCGCCTTTGGCCATGGTGATGCTGGCACCCATATCTACACATGAGTGGATGGCGTGGAACGGGGGCAGGAAACCGAGGGTGTAGCAGTTGATATTGTCGAACACACGGGCGTTTTCGTAACCTTGCAACATCTTGTTCAGGGCGGTATATACATCGCGGTGGCCGTAACTCTGACAGAGGGCCGGCGGACGGGGTACCGCATCCTCGCAAGGAGCGTAGGTCTCGGCAGCGGGCAAACCTAATGACTTGCGGACTACATCTGGGGTGAGCTCGCCTGTGCGGGGAAGCTCGCCGGTCAGACGACCTTTGATCACGGTGTTGCCGGGCATCACGCCTCTCAGCTGGTCCTCGATAAATGGCTGGCCGTCCTCAACCACAAGCACGCTCTCACATTCGTCGCAAAGACGGCGGATCAGGGTCTTGGGAAGAGGATACTGGGAAATCTTGACAATCGGGTAGGGACTGCCCTCCGGGAAGCACTCGTTTACGTAGTTGAAAGCGATTCCGCTGGCGATGATGCCGAGGGATTTGTCGGCCCCGTCAACATGTTTGTTGAATGATGAGTTCAGGGCGTCGTTCTCCAACTGCGATTGCTGGCCTGTCAGCGTCACGTTGCGCTTGCGGGCGTTGGCGGGAAGCAGAACCCAGTGGCTTGCCTCCGCGTTGTAGTTCAAGGGGTTCTCGTCGCGAGCCTCGTCGGCCACCGTCACCACAGCGCGGGAGTGGGCCATGCGGGTAACCACACGCATGAGAACCGGCAAACCCTGCTGCTCGGAGTAGTCGAAAGCGAAAGACATCATGTCGTAGGCCTCTTGCTGGGAACTGGGCTCAAACGTGGGAATCATGGCGAACTTACCATAGAAACGGCTGTCCTGCTCGTCCTGGGAGGAGTGCATGGAGGGGTCGTCGGCCACAAGCACCACAACACCGCCGTTCACACCTGTTATTCCGCTGTTGACGAAGGGGTCGGCACATACGTTAAGACCCACATGCTTCATGCAGACCAGCGCGCGCTTACCCATGAAGGACATGCCTAAAGCAGCCTCCATGGCGGTCTTCTCGTTTGTGCACCAACGGCTGTGAACCTTGCGCTCAAGTGCCAGAGGGTCACGCTGGATATATTCGGTTATCTCTGTAGAAGGGGTGCCGGGATATGCGTAAACTCCCGAAAGGCCGGCGTGAAGCGCACCCAATGCAATCGCCTCATCACCTAACAATAATCTTTTCTTACTCATTTGTATTTAGTGTCTTCTGATTTCCAAATTTTTGAAAAATCCACAATATTCTGCAAAGTTACGAATAATATATGAAAATTACGAATTTTATACGAGATAATTAATTCATGTTCCGCAAGTTCAGCAGGCTAACCCCGAAGGGGTTATACATTAGTAACCCCGGGTAATAAAATATAGCGAAGCGGGATTTTATCACCCGGGGTATGGAATCACTTGTTATACCCGAACCCTGAAAGGGTTCCACAACATTAGCATTATCGCATCTTGTAGAGTTTGCGAAAGTTGAATACCTTAATTATATACCGACATAATGATTAGTGGACTTTTCAAAAGACGGGTCGGAAGTGGAAAAATTAATGTTTTTTATACATTTTATTTATAATTTCCCACCCATTATCTTGGTTGTGTGCAAAAAAAACTCTAAATTTGCATCTAATTGTATCAGACACAATTTTTGTTGTAAACAGGATATTAATTTTTAATTTAAAATAACAACAATGGCAAAACTAGATTTAGCAAAGTATGGAATTACGGGGTCTAAAGTGATCGCTCACAACCCGTCATACGAGTTCCTCTTCGCTGAGGAGACCAAGCCCGGACTTGAGGGCTTCGACAAAGGTCAGGAGACTGAACTGGAAGCAGTGAACGTGATGACCGGTATCTATACCGGACGTTCGCCTAAGGACAAGTACATCGTTTGCGACGAGCAGTCTAAGGACAAGGTGTGGTGGACTACCGACGAGTACAAGAACGACAACCACCCTATGTCTGAGCAGGTATGGGCTACCGTTAAGGACATCGCTATCAAGGAGCTCTGCAACAAAGAGCTGTATGTGATGGACGCATTCTGCGGAGCCAACAAGGCAACACGCCTCGCTGTACGCTTTATCGTGGAGGTGGCTTGGCAGGCTCACTTCGTAAAGAATATGTTCATCCAGCCTACAGAAGAGGAATTGGAGACATTTGAGCCTAACTTCGTGATTTACAATGCGTCTAAGGCTAAGGTTGAGAACTTCAAAGACCTGGGTCTGAACTCAGAGACTTGTGTGGCTTTCAACACAACCTCACGCGAGCAGGTTATCATCAACACATGGTACGGCGGCGAGATGAAGAAGGGTATGTTCTCAATGCAGAACTACTACCTGCCTCTCCAGGGCATCGCTTCTATGCACTGTTCTGCAAACACCGACATGGAAGGCAAGAACACAGCCATCTTCTTCGGCCTCTCCGGCACAGGTAAGACCACACTGTCGACCGACCCGAAGCGTCTGCTCATCGGCGACGACGAACACGGCTGGGACGACGAAGGCGTCTTCA
>JAZUMZ010000114.1:0-5914 GCA_045603885.1 Bacteroidaceae bacterium
CAGGCGATTTACTGTTTATTGGCGAGCAGGTTGGTTCATGCAGCCGTATAAGCATAGCGAGATATGGTTCAAGGCAAAAGGACACATCTTGGAGCAGCGAGAACAAAAGAAAGTTTACTTTCTATTTGTCGAGTCGTGACAAGATTCAGCGAAGATAAAGATGCCGCTAAGAAACGTAAAGCGTCGAAGCACAAAGGAGCACCCTTGAGATAATAAAACCTAATTTATAGAAGTACCCTAAATAAGAGAATGTTAGAACCAATAAAGATATTGATTACGGGAGCCAGCGGATTTATCGGAAGTTTTCTCTGCGAAGAGGGTCTCCGCAGGCAGATGTCTGTATGGGCAGGTGTCCGCAGTACATCGAGCCGCAAATGGCTTCAGAACGAATGGCTTCAATTTCAGACACTTGACATGACAAACCGCGATGTGCTACACTCACAGCTGGCCCGATTCAAGGAAAACCACGGCAAGTGGGACTATGTGATTCATGCGGCAGGTGCCACCAAATGCCTGAACCCTGAAGATTTCGACACCAACAACTACGACTGCACCGTTAACCTCGTTGAGGAGCTTAAGGAGCTGAACATGATTCCGAAGATGTTCGTATATATGAGTTCCCTGAGTGTTCTCGGACCTATAAAGGAAGAGCGCAAGGTTCAACGCTCAAATAACGGTCCCGCAGCCGACAACACTCCACAGCCAGCAACACCAGGCATTTATGAGCCAATGCGAGCCAGTGACGACCCGCAGCCCAACACGGCTTACGCCAATAGCAAGTCGAAAAGCGAGAACTACCTCAAATGCCTCGGCTATGAGTTCCCATATGTGATCTTCCGTCCCACCGGTGTTTACGGTCCCCGTGAGCGCGACTATTTCCTCCAGTTCAAAAGCATAAAGGGGCATATTGACTTCTCTGTGGGATTCAAACCTCAGGAACTTACCTTTGTTTACGTAGAGGATCTTGTAGGAGCCATCTTCGCCTCAATCGACAAGGTGACAGCAGAGGGAATAGAGCCTATAAACCACAAAATATTCCATGTCAGCGACGGTAATATTTACAGCTCGCGCCAGTTCAGCGACTACATCCAGAAAGAGCTGGGTGTAGGCACCGTCATGCATATTAAGGCACCTCTCTTCTTTCTACGCATGGTATGCGCCGTGAGCGAATGGCTGGGCGGTATCAGAGGCAAGGTTCCCACGCTGAACAGCGACAAATTTAAGCTCATGAGCCAGCGCAACTGGAATTGCGACATAGAGCCGATGGTGACAGAGCTGGGTTACACACCCCAATGGGATTTGGAGCGGGGAGTCCGCGAGACTGCCGCTTGGTATAAATCCCACGGGTGGCTGTAGAAATTTCCATTATGAAAGATTTTTTCTCCCGCCTCATCAGGCGAGAATATGAAAAAGGGTTTATCAGCTTCGAGGCGGTAACCCTCGCATACATTGTGCTGACCACTGTCATGATAATAGTGGAATGGTCAGCATTGAGAGACCCTGTCGGTATGCTGAAAGCCCGCGGATGGGCTCTTGCGCTCATAGCAGCACAGATGGGATTATACCGCCTGTATCCTTGCAGGGTGATGGTGCTCATACGCACCACTTTTATGTTTCTGCTGCTTATATACTGGTATCCTGAGACTTACGAGTTCTGCTCCATATTCAACTATCAAGACCATATATTCGCAGCCATTGACTACAGGGTCTTCGGTTGCCAGCCGTCGATGGTGTTCGACCAGCTTCTCAGCTCAACATTCTGGTATGAGCTGTTCAATATGGGTTATTACTCATATTACTACATCATGATTGCCACGGTGGCGTTTTATCTCTTTGCGCGATACGAACGTTATGAATGGGCGTGTTTCGTGTTTATTGCCTCATTCTTCATGTTCTATTTTATTTTCGAGTTCTTGCCGGTGGCAGGACCGCAATATTACTATTGCGTCAACGGGACAGAGATGGGCATGACAGACCAGTTCCCTGAAATGGGACATTATTTCCGTGACCACAGGGAAATCCTGCCGCTTGAGGTAAGGGGATTCTTCAGCAAGATGGTGCTGGTAACCCAAGAGACTGGCGAGAACCCCACGGCAGCCTTTCCCAGCAGCCATGTGGGCATGACCACCGTGACCATGCTGCTGGCATGGAAGAGCGGTTCAAAGCGCCTTTTCTGGATTCTGCTCCCCTTCGCCGTTATTTTGTTCTTCGCCACGGTTTATGTTAAGGCACACTATGCGGTTGACTCCGTATTCGGACTGGTTTTCGGATGTCTTTTCTACGCCTTGAACACACGCCTGTTCAACAAGGCGAGAAAGCCTCTGTATATCAAATGACAACGTTGAAGGCAGACATACAGCTAAGGCTTACACCTGTGATGGGTGAGAGCGAGGCCAGAGCCGTGACGCTACTCCTGCTTTCTGAGCTTTTCAATATCACAACCGTGGATATTCTGACAGGGGACTATGAGCGCAAAATCAGCGGGGAAGACAAGAATCGTCTTGAACAGGCGGTCAGTAGACTGGAAAACCATGAGCCTGTGCAATATGTCATCGGCCATGCAGCCTTCTCCGGACTATCTTTCGATGTCAATCCCAACGTGCTGATTCCCCGCCCTGAGACCGAGGAGCTGGTTTCAATCATCACAAGTAATCTTCACCACCTCTCCAACCTGTCTGTGCTCGACATCGGAACAGGCAGCGGATGTATC
Organism: Bacteroidaceae bacterium; assembly: GCA_045603885.1. Classification (GTDB taxonomy): domain Bacteria; phylum Bacteroidota; class Bacteroidia; order Bacteroidales; family Bacteroidaceae; genus UBA3839. Next base: position 2,711 of record JAZUMZ010000114.1, read on the forward strand.
GCCATATCACTATCCAAACAGCTGAAAGACAGCCAGGTGGAAGGGTGGGACATATCCAGCCTTGCTCTTGAGGTGGCAACGGCAAACGCCAAAAAGAATGATGCGAGGGTATTGTTCAGAAAAATGGATATTCTTGACAGCTCCACACTGGACTGCATATCCCGAAAATACGATGTGATTGTCAGCAACCCTCCCTATATTTGCCAGAGCGAGGCAAAGCAGATGGATTCCAACGTGTTGGAGCACGAGCCCCACAAGGCCTTGTTCGTACCCGACGACCAGCCTCTGCTTTTCTACGAGGCCATCGCTAGATTTGCATCCACGAAACTCAACCAGGGAGGACATATCTACCTTGAGATCAACCGCCGCTTCCCACGTCAGACAGAAAGCCTCCTTAGCTCCTGCGGTTTCACCGAGATAAGCACTCTCACCGACCAGTTCGGCAATCCACGCTTTGTCACAGCCGTGAAGGGATAAGCCGTGGTTATCTCATATTTCCGAGAATATCGCGTGTAATTGTCCTTGTCGCCGCTGAAGTGGCGTTTTTAATGATTTTCCCGGTTGTACTTGTAGATGACTTACGCCGTTTTTGGCCAGTCACTTTTTCTGCCACGAAACCGGCGAAGATGGTGGCAAGCGTGCTTGTCACCGCTGTCACAATGGCTTTCCACACCCTCTTGAAGAATCCTGGCTTCTTCTTTTCTTTGGCCTTTTCCTTCTCCTCTTTCTCGCGCTCTTTCTCTGCCTTGGCCTCCTCGGCTGCCTGCTCAGCCTCTTCCTGAGCCTGCTTGGCTTCTCTCTCCAGAATCTCGTAGGCGCTCTCGTTATCCACCGGCGTGTCATAAATGCCATATAAGCGGCTTTGCTTGATGATGTTAAGACGCTGGCCTTCGCTTATAGCGCCTATCTGGCTGAGCGGGAACAGGATTTTGGCACGTTCCACCATCGAGGGAGCACCCTTCTCGTCGAGGAAAGACACGAGAGCCTCGCCAGTCTCAAGACTCATGATGGCCTCGTCAGTCTTGAAGCTGGGGTTGGCACGGAATGTGTCGGCAGCAGCCCGCACCGCCTTCTGGTCTTTGGGGGTATATGCCCTGAGCGCATGTTGAATGCGGTTGCCAAGTTGTCCGAGAATTGTATCGGGTATGTCCGACGGATTTTGGGTTACGAAATAAATTCCAACCCCCTTGCTTCGTATAAGACGAATCACCTGCTCTATCTTGTCAATCAGGGCTTTCGACGTGTCTTCAAACAGCATGTGGGCCTCATCGAAGAAGAAGATAAGCTTGGGCTTGTCGAGATCGCCCACCTCAGGCAGTCTTGAATACAGGTCGGAAAGCAGCCACAGCAGGAATGTTGAGTAAAGCTTAGGCTGCATCATCAGCTTGTCGGCGGCAAGCACGTTCATAACGCCCTTGCCGTCCTCTTGCTGCATAAGGTCAAAGGTATTGAATGCCGGCTCTCCGAAAAATTTATCAGCACCCTGGTTCTCAAGCTGTAATATGGCTCTTTGGATGGCACCTATGCTGGCTGTGGCAATATTACCATATTTGGTGGAGTATTCAGAGGTATGTTTCCCAACAAAATCGAGTGTAGATCTCAAGTCCTTGATATCGAGAATCTTGAGTCCTCTCTCATCTGCCACACGAAATACGATGTTAAGCACACCGTCCTGAGTCTCGTTCAGACCGAGAAGTCGTGAGAGCAGTTGGGGCCCCATCTGTGAAACCGTGGCGCGCATGGGATGTCCCTGCTCGCCGAACACGTCGAAGAACCTTACAGGACAAGGCTGGAACTGGGGGTTCTCTATTCCAAACTCCTGCAGACGTTTCTCAATGAATCCGCTCATCTTGCCAGCCTGGCTGATGCCAGACACATCGCCTTTCATGTCGGCCATGAAACAGGGGACACCAATTTGGCAGAAAGACTCGGCCAGCACCTGGAGAGTTACGGTCTTACCCGTACCTGTGGCACCTGCCACAAGACCGTGGCGGTTGGCCATCTTGCTAATTATGCTCAATGGGCCTCTCTCGCAATGGGCAATGTATAATCCTTGTTCTTCTGTGTACATAGTTTTCTGTATTTAATGGTTAAACTGTGCGTAAATAAATTTGCTGGAGTAACTACAGCTAAGATCCCAGCCGCATCACCGCCTTGTAGCATTGGCGGCAAAGTGGCTCATATTCCTTTGTCTCACCGAGCATCACCTGTCGGTCTCCCTCCACAATGCGATGGGAAACATATGCCAAGGCACCACATCTTACACAGATGGCATGGACTTTCGACACGTCGTCGGCGATGGATAGCAGTTTGGGCATAGGACCGAAGGGAACGCCTTTGAAGTCGAGGTCAAGACCAGCCACGATGACGCGAACACCGGAGTTGGCAAGCTGGTTGCACACATCCACTATACCGTCGTCGAAAAACTGAGCCTCGTCGATTCCAACCACGTCGCTGTCGCCGGCAAGCAGAAGTATGCTCTGCGATGAATCCACAGGCGTGGAGGGGATGGAGGTGCCTTCATGCGACACAACGTCAGCCTCACTGTACCGGACGTCGATTCCGGGCTTGAAAATCTCTACCCGTTGGTGGGCAAACTGGGCACGCCGCATACGGCGGATAAGCTCCTCAGTCTTGCCGGAGAACATCGACCCGCATACAACCTCAATACGTCCGCGACGCATCATCTCACCTGACTTATATCCTATTTCTTCCATATATTTTATTTCTTCTTGCGAAGTTAGCAGATTATTTTTATATTTCCAAATTTACTTAAAATATTTGACAGAAAAAAGCCCCGCCGGAGATTCTGGCGGGGCTTTCTGGTTTCATACAGAAACCTCTTCATTCATTACATGAGAGAATTGAAACTTCACAGCTTCTAAGGTGTTTTTAGTAACATTTATATATTTAGTCAATCAAAAAAATCATATTTCATTCTGTCTTCACGTCTGTCACGGGAATCTGAACATCGGAAGAGATGCTGTCGGCTTTAGCTGTCATAGACCGCTGAACAGTCTCTATAACCTGATGGACCTCGTCGGCCTGCACGTATGTGCCGGAGGTCAACTCAGCCTCCTGCAAGCGGTCGGTCTGCATCAATCCGTGCAATGCCGCCTCACCAACAGTGAGTGTAAGCGCAACGGCAGCTGCTGCCTTGAGCAGAGGAATAAAACGTCTTCGAGACGGAATGCGGATGGCGCG
>JAZUMZ010000115.1:0-10716 GCA_045603885.1 Bacteroidaceae bacterium
ACAAGACCACAGAGAATCTGGAACTCACAGGTGCGTTCCCCGTCAGCTTCGCCGACGAGCGCACCGTGGCCGAATCGGACTATTTCGGCCTGGTGAGCGGCAACAAGGTTCCCGACAAGGTGGCACGCGCCGGTTTCACCACCACCCCAAGCCCCAACGTAGATGCTCCCATCATCAACGAGTACCCTCTCACGCTGGAATGCCGTGTGGTTAGCTTTGAGGACGGCATGCTGATTGGCGAGGTCGTAAACCAGAGTGCCGACGAGAGCATCCTGACCGACGGAAAAGTAGACCTGACAAAGCTCAAACCTATCGTCTTCGACGCCGCGGCCATGTGCTACCGCACTATCGGCGACAACGTGGGAAAGGCATGGGGAGCAGGAAAGAAGTTCCAATAAGACTAAACCGACTCAATCTGACGAAATTACTATGATCGCATTTTTTGACACAGAGGTAAATCCACACAGTAAAAAGGTGGCGGATTACGGAGCTGTGAGAGAAGACGGTGCATCACTGCACACTTCTTCCCTAACTGAATTCCAAGCCTTTGTGTCAAAATGCGATACAATTTGCGGGCATAACATCATAAATCACGACTTGCGATATACCACATTAAGCGGTACCCCGACAATCATTGACACATTGTTCCTGTCACCATTGTTGTTTCCCAAGCGGCCATATCACCATTTGGTAAAAGATGACAAGTTGCAAGTTGACGATTTCAACAATCCTGTAAACGACTCCATCAAGGCCCGTGATTTATTCTATGATGAATTGACAGCTTGGCATCAGCTTTCGCCAGGAAAAAAAGAAATCTACTATCAGCTTCTTCATCACACAGACCAGTTCAAAGGTTTTCTCAGATTTACAGGGTATTCCCCAGCCAAGCCACAATCTCTGCTGGGCAGAATTCTAAAAATCCAGCCCGACTGTCAAGAACTGATACGGAAAGAATATGAGGGAAAAATATGCAGCCATGCCGATTTAGGCACACTGACCAGACAATATCCCATTGAACTGGCTTACAGCCTTGCTGTGATTGGCGCTGACGACTTATTCTCAATTACTCCTGCCTGGGTCACACGAAACTACCCGGAAGTAGTGAATGTAATGAATCTGCTGTGCAACAAATCGTGTGGAGATTGTGGTTATTGCCAAAGCCGTTTAGATGCACATCGCGGTTTAAAGGATTTTTTCGGTTATGATGAGTTCAGAACCTTCGACGGCGCGCCAATGCAGCAAAATGCCGTTGAGTCTGCCATACGGGGAGAGTCACTTCTGACGATTTTCCCAACCGGTGGCGGCAAAAGCCTGACTTTCCAGCTGCCTGCCTTAATGGCCGGTCGCAACACCCACGGATTGACGGTCGTCATTTCTCCACTACAGTCGCCAATGAAAGACCAGGTTGACAACCTGGCCGCAAGGGGAATCAGCGAGGCTGTGACCATCAACGGACTACTCGACCCTATAGAACGCGCAGCGGCCATTAATCAGGTTGCAGAAGGCACGGCAAACCTTTTATACATAGCTCCCGAAATGTTGCGCAGCAACACCATCGAACGGCTTTTGCTGGGAAGGAATGTGGTACGTTTCGTTATTGACGAGGCACATTGTTTTTCAGCATGGGGACATGATTTTCGTGTGGACTATCTGTATATCGGTGATTTTATCCGGCAGTTGCAGGAGAGAAAACATCTGGCACAACCCATTGCTGTATCATGTTTTACAGCCACCGCCAAGCAAAAGGTCATCAGTGATATTTGCGACTACTTCAGGACAAAGCTTGGCTTAGAGCTGAAAGTGTTCGCCGCCAATGCGGAAAGAAAGAACCTACGCTATTCTGTTCTCCACGCTGAAACAGCCGAAGAAAAATATAACCTACTACGCTCATTGATTCTCAGTCACAATTGTCCGTCTATTGTATATGTCTCGCGCACTAAGCGAACCCATGAGTTAGCACAACATTTATCAAGAGACGGCATAAAGGCCCTGCCATTCAACGGAAAGATGGAAGCGGCAGACAAAATTAAAAACCAAAATGCCTTCATGAGCGGTGAGACGCAGGTTATAGTCGCTACCTCCGCCTTTGGCATGGGTGTTGACAAGAAAGACGTGGGACTAGTTGTGCACTATAACATCAGCGACTCATTGGAGAACTATGTGCAAGAGGCGGGGCGAGCCGGGCGTGACCCCCAGATGCAAGCAGAATGCTACGTGCTTTATACCGACAGCGACCTTGACAAGCACTTTATTCTCCTTAACCAGACCAAGCTTAGCATAAGCGAGATACAGCAAGTATGGAAAGCCATTAAGGAGCTTACCTCCAAACGCGACAATGTCAGTTGCTCACCATTAGATATTGGCCGTCAAGCCGGATGGGGTGACGAAGTGGAAGATATAGAGACCAGGGTGAAAGCGGCAGTCGCCGCTCTTGAGGAGGCAGGCTTCATAAACCGCGGCAACAACTCCCCCCATATCTTTGCCACAGGCATAACCGTAAGGAATATGGACGAGGCGCGTCAGAAACTTACACTTTCCTCACTTTTTGACGATAAATCACGAGAGGAAGCGATACGCATCATAAAATCTCTTATCAGCGCACACTCAACTGCCGAAGGACGCGGCGCTGAAGCCGAGAGCCGCATTGACTATCTTGCGGACATTCTCGGTATGAACAAATGGAGCGTTATAAGGAATGTCAACCTAATGAGACTGGAAGGCCTGTTGGCCGACAGTCGCGACATGCAGGCCTGGATATCCAGGAGCACCACCCAGCGAAATCTGAGCATTATCCTAAAGTTGGAAAATTACCTTTTAGAACGGTTGACAGAAGAATCACAAAACATCAATTATAAAGAGCTGAATGACGAGGCACAGAAAGCCGGTATAACACATTCTAATGTGAAACGCCTGAGGTTGCTTGTCCATTTCCTCTCGTTAAAAGGATATATTTACAAACACGGTCATGTATTCAGCGACAGTGTGAGCATCCGCCTACAGACCCCACATGAGACAACGATGACCCGCTTTGATCGACGTATGGACATCTGCCGTTTTATTTTAGACAAGCTCAATGAGGGGAAAGACCCGAATAAAGATGTAACCCTCGTAAACTTCTCCGTGGTTGAACTGCTGAAACAGTTTGTTGCCGCCAAGCAGGGAACTATGTTCGGAGACAACGGGAATCCTACCATTGCAGACGTTGAGGAGGCCCTTCTATATCTCACCAAGACCGAACTGATAAAAATCGAAGGCGGCTTTATCGTGATTTATAACACCATGCGGATTGGCAGGATAGCTGACCGCCGCACAAAATATGGAAAAGAACAATATCGCCTATTGGATGAGTTCTACAAACAGCGCATACGTCAGATTCACATTGTCGGCGAATATGCCAATCTGATGGTTCGTGACTACCAAGCTGCCCTAAAGTTTGTGAATGACTACTTCACATTGGACTTCCGGAAGTTTATAACCCGGTATTTCAAGGAGGAGCGACGTTCTCAGATAGAGCAGAACATCACACCTGCCAAATACAAGAAGCTCTTCGGAGAACTTTCCGACCGGCAACGAGAGATTATCAATGACAACCAGTCAAAATATATTGTAGTGGCTGCCGGACCGGGAAGCGGAAAGACAAAGGTGTTGGCACATAAGCTGGCATCACTCCTGCTGTTAGAGGATGTGAAGCATGAGCAGCTGTTGATGCTGACATTCTCAAGGGCTGCCGCGACAGAGTTTAAGAAACGTCTGATAGACTTAGTCGGTAATGCCGCACACTATGTGGATATCAAGACATTCCACTCTTACAGTTTTGACCTTATCGGGAAACAAGGCAATCTGGACGAGGCCAAGGATGTCGTAAGACTGGCGGCAGAGATGATAGAAAAAGGTGAAGTGGAGCAGACAAAAATTGCTAAAAGCGTGCTGGTCATTGACGAGGCACAGGATATGGGGGATGATGACTTTCATCTGATTCAAGCCCTTATGCAACAGAATGAAGATATGCGTGTCATAGCTGTGGGCGATGATGACCAGAACATATATGCTTTTCGCGGCTCTGACTCAAGGCACATGCAATCACTATCAACCCAAGAGGGGGCAAAAATGTACGAAATGACCGACAACTACCGATCGTCCAAGGCTGTAGTTGACTGCGCCAACCGTTTTGTCCAGCGAATTCCGGGAAGGATGAAGCATAATCCCATTCAGTCTGTCACAAACAAGGTGGGAACAGTAAGAACCGTGAAATCACTGCAGGATGTTGCAATCGGCATTCAGGGAAGCTCAGCCATACTTACCCGCACCAATGAGGAGACGATGCAGGCAGCCTACGAACTGGAGCAACGGGGAATTCACACCACAGTAGCCCAATCGATGGGTGGGTTCCGTTTCGGCAACCTTGCAGAAGTGCGGTATTTTCTCAAACAACTTGGAAATGGACACGAAGTGACGATACCCAAAGAGAAATGGCATGAGGCAAAACGAAGAACATTGGAAACTTACTCCACAAGCACTTGCATCAACATCATGAGCAACTTCTTCAGCGACTTCGAAAAGACACGTAAAGTGTTCTACAGCAGCGACCTGCGAGAATACATATTTGAGTCGAACATTGAAGACTTTATTTCCCCTGACAAGAAATCTGTGTTTGTAAGCACCATTCATAAGTCCAAAGGGCGTGAGTTCGACAACGTTTATCTGCAGTCTCCAGCGCCAGACGGCAGGGACATTAATGACATGCGGTCGTATTATGTAGGACTTACCCGCGCAAAACAAAACCTAATCCTTGTCACAAATTCCCCGACTCAAAATTCCTCAATATCTATAGGTTTAAGCTTGCGTGATGTGTGGCTGGATTTTTTCAAGGGACGTAAGAAAATTGTGCTAAGCCTGAGAAGCGGCGACAGTTTGAAATATAAAGACGGTTTCCTTTTCAATGACAAGGAGGAGTATGTGGCCGCTCTTTCCGAAGCAGGCAAAAAGACGATGAAGTCATGGAATGACAAAGGCTATGAGGTGAGCGATGCCAAGGTCAGTTATATTGTGGCGTGGCGTCCCAAGAATTTCACGACCGAATATGCTGTTTGCCTTGCAAATATAGTACTGACAAAAGCTGAATAGAACAGAGACAACCTAAGAAAGCCGTAGACAATGGACACTCTTTCACCACAACAGCGCCATGTGAACATGGCAGCCATACACGGCAAGGACACGAAGCCGGAGCTGATTGTGCGCCGCTACCTGTGGGCACACGGCTTCCGCTACAGGCTCAACCACCCTCGCCTACCCGGCAAGCCGGATATCGTGATGCGGAAGTACAGGACGTGTGTATTTGTGAACGGGTGCTTCTGGCACGGACACAGGCTGCGCGAGGCTCAGAGTGAGAAAACAAAAGTGAAAAGTGAAAAACTGACTTTTGATTTTGAAAGTTCTGACTGCTGCAGGATTCCGAAGACGAACAGAGATTTTTGGGTGAATAAGATAAAGCGTAACAAGGAACGGGACACAAGGGTGCAACATGAGCTGTCGGCGTTAGGATGGCACAGCATCACGATATGGGAGTGTGAGCTCAGGCCTAAAGTACGTGAGAAAACCCTGACATCGCTGGAATATACCCTCAACAAGATATTCCTGCAAGACCACAGCGTAAAGAGATATGATATGCCAGAGGAGGAAATCAGAATCGCGGCTGAAGATACGGAACAGATCTACAAATAGCCAAGACATTATGGTTTCCCGCATGGCTGACGAGCTCACACAGACCTGACGATGCACCTTGCTGAAGCAGCAAAGAAAGATAAATGTCGTCCCTCATAGCCTCATTCGTTTAGCTGATGGAGAACTCGGTTACATAACCAAGCGCATTGACCGTACCAAGAACGGTGAGATGACAGACATGGAGGACATGTGTCAACTGACGATGCATCCAACGGAGTATAAGTACAAAGGTTCACATGAGCAAATAGCGAAGGCCTTAGCACAGTATAGGAGTACCCCAAAACTCGACCTGACAAACTATATGCAACTCTTGCTTTTCTGCTTTGTGACTGGTAACAACGATATGCATCTGAAGAATTTCTCGCTCTATCGTCCTTCTGAGAAATATCAGTTGTCGCCAGCCTATGACCTACTTAACGTTGCTATTGCAACCCCCAAAGACAAGGAGGAATTTGCTTTGCCTCTTTACGCATTGTTTACGCAGATTTGGGACACCAGACCATATATTCAGACCCTTATACCCTATGTTGTTTGTGCAGGATTTGGGGCTTAATGAACGGTATAAGCAACAGACTACAATCTGGAGGTTTCAAATGACCGAATGAATTTGCACCAAATCACCGAACAACACTTTGCCAAATGACCAAACAAAATAGTATTGGCCATTAGAAAAATACAGATCTTCATACTATAAAGTGGCATAATCTTGATATTTTGTGTTGATTATGCCAAAATATAGTGTTATTATTTGGCGCAATCTGATATTTTTATTAACTTTGCGCCAAAATATAAATACTGTAATATGGAAATTTCAATTGTAGGTCGTGAAAAAGAGATAATGGAACTGAAGAAATATCTTTCTTCGGAACGGTCTGAATTTATTGCGGTCTATGGAAGACGACGTGTTGGTAAGACATTTCTTATCAAAGAACTATTGGAGGGGCAATTCTGCTTCAGAATGACTGGTAAGGAGAATGCCCGTCTTGGAGAGCAGCTGCTGAATTTTTCATATGCACTGTCGGATTTCTTTGACGACAATCGTGTGCCTAAGAATTGGACAGAGGCATTTCGTATGCTCTCTAAAAATATAGAGAAGCAAGAAGGTGGCGCAAAAATCATCTTCATTGACGAACTGCCTTGGCTTGACACTCAGAAATCCAGATTCCTTGGGGCATTGGAACATTTTTGGAACAACTGGGCATACTATCGTAAAGACATAAAACTAATAGTTTGTGGTTCTGCCACCTCATGGATGCTAAATAAACTGATAAACTCCAGAGGAGGGCTGCATAACCGTGTAACTCACAAAATGCTTATTTCCCCATTCTGTCTTGAAGAGATGGAACAATTTTTTCAGAGTGGAGGCTTCAACTATGAGCGTCCAGAAATGATAGACTGCTACATGGCTGTGGGGGGTGTTGCCTACTATTTATCATTGTTTGACAAAGACAAAAGTGTGGCTGAGAATATTAACAGCTTGTGTTTTACTAACGGCGGAGAACTTACGGACGAGTTTAACAGGCTTTATAACTCGCTATTCAAAAAGGCAGAGAACCATATTGCTGTTATAAATGCATTAAGCAGTGCTCGGAAAGGAATGACACGTTTGGAGTTAATCAACAAGACGAAGTTGACGAATAATGGTAATTTCACCACTTTGCTCAAGGAATTGGAAACGTGTGAATTCATACGTTCATACTACCCATTCGGCAAAGAGAAGAAAAACAAAATGTTTCAGCTCACAGACCAATTCTCTCTCTTCTATCTTCATTTTATGAAGGACAAAAGTAATGTCGGAAAGAACTATTGGCTCCAAAAGATAGGCACACCTGAATATGCGGCATGGTCTGGCTATTCTTTTGAAACGGTATGCCTGCATCATATCGAACAAATCGTCAACGCTTTAGGCATAAGCGGAACATTCTATTCGCCATGTTCATGGGTTTACCGTCCATCGGAAGCAGTTCTTAATGATGCAGACGCAGACGAGGACATGAAGACTGGAGGTCAGATTGACTTGCTTATTGATAGGAATGATAAGACTGTAAGCGTATGTGAAATGAAATATGCAAGCGGAGAATACGAGATAACAAAAGCCTATGCCAGCCATGTTGAGCAAAGGCTCCGTACATTTAGGAAGGTCACATCCACCAAGAAGTCCTTTTCTATAGTCTATGTAACACCTTTCGGACTTCATAACAATATGTACGCAAGAAAGGTAAACAAACAGATAACGGCAGACGATCTATTCAGAAAAGTATGATTTGTCTCCGAGTATGATTTTCATACTCTATCCAAGTATGATAGTTAAAGATGCTAGGAGAATTCTGTGAAAATGGCCCCCTGAAATACGGATGGGGTTAACCCCTTGTGCCGATTTTAAACTGTCCCCATGTAACGGTCAAAAACTGACCCCCAACAAACGTTTTGTGGAGGCTTTTTGTATATTAGCCATGCGTATTTTAGAGGAACGTTAGGTTCTTATGGCAGAAGCATCAAAATTGGTTCTAACAAGGATAGCAATTAGTACCAACATTTTAAGTCAGACGGGCAAAGTTAGGCTTGTTTGAGTATTGCCATGATGAGAGTTGGAAGAAAAAATCAACCAACCTCTTATTTTTGGGCGGATTTGAGGTCAGCAAGACAAACAAAACACTATAATTTGACTAAAAAAGCATAAAAAAAGAGCCTAGCGGTGTGCAGTTTGATTATTTTTTAGTAATTTTGCATACCGAAACAAGTGAATTATGGATAATACTTTTGCCAACAGACTGGTTAATGCCAGGAAGATTCGTTGTATTTCACAACGAGAATTATGCAATGTATTGCAGGGACAGGTTTCTCCTACTGCAATAGAAAAATACGAGAAGGGTCTGATGATGCCTTCAAGTACTGTATTGATTCTATTGTCCAAGGCTTTGAACATGAAGCTGGACTATTTCTTCCGTCCATTCACAATTGCTATTGACACTTCAAAGTTTGAGTTCAGAAAAAGTTCAAGCATGGGTGCCAAGAAGGTAGAGTCTATAAAATATATGGTGTGCAATGAGATAGAGAAGTATCTTGAGATAGAATCTATCCTTGGCAGTACTGCCTCATTCACCCTTGATTACAGCAATGTTGTTGTTGAAGGCGAAGACGAGGCCAAACTTCTTGCAAACCGGTTAAGAGCGGATCTAAATATTGGTTCCGATGCTATTGTTTCTGCAGTAGAGTTACTTGAGTCCTGTGGCGTGAAGATCATCGAGATTGATCATGATGATAAATTCTCAGGAACCTGTAATACTGCAGGTACTATTCCTGTGATTGTCATTAACAAGAATATGTCCTCTGAACGTAAACGCATTACTATTTTCCATGAACTTGGACATCTGCTTATGCATTGTGCCGAAGGAGTTGATGAAGAGAAGATGTGCACTATTTTTGCCAATGAAGTACTCATCCCATCAGATAGATTCATAAGTATTTTAGGAGCATCACGACACGACATTTCTCTTATTGAGTTGCAAGCCATTCAGCGTGAATATGGAATCTCCATTGATGCTTTGATGGCTAAGGCCGCACAACTCAACATTATCACTCAGCGTAGATACACTTCATATTACAAGAAGAAGAATGCCGTTTCATCATTCAAAGATGCGGTTGATGCCTCTCACTATCCAATGGAACATACCAATAGGTTCGAACGATTAGTGTATCGTGCATTAGCCAGTGAAGTAATCAGCTTCTCCAAGGCTGCAAGTCTTTTGGAAGTGTCTGTTAACGAGGTACGTAATACTCTAAATCTGATGTAATTGCGTCATGGAGATTGTCATCAATGATACAAACATTCTGATAGACCTTTTCAATGCCGGTCTCCTTGGTTACTGCAGACAACTGGATATTGAATTCAGAACACTTGATGTAATTATGGAAGAGATAACGGTAGAAGAGCAAAAGGAAGCCGTAAACAGGCTCGTTGCTGATGGAACGCTATCTGTCTGTTCGTTAACAGGAGAACAGGTTGTAACCGTTTTTGAGAAAGTAAGATTTTATGATGGCGTCTGCAATTTGTCTCCAGAAGACATATCGGTTATGGTCTATGCTATTGACAACAGATGTAGATTACTTACTGGAGATAAAACGCTAAGAGACAAGGCTTCCTTGGAGAATGTCACAGTATCAGGGATCCTTTACCTCACGGATATGATTTCGTCGAATGGAATAATACCTCCTGCTGATATGATACATGCTCTTGAACGATTGCTGGAATCAAATGGAAGACTACCCAAAAAGTTAATTCGTGAAAGAATAGAAGTTTTGCGTTCAAAATTGTAATCAATAATTCGCTTATAACATTGAAGGCCACCTGCTTTATGGACTGTAAATAAGATCTAATGGAAGACAACAAGAAATTTACCGCTACCGTTGCTGACTGCCTGCGATATCTTGATATGGCAGGTTGGTCAGAACTCATTGATACCCGTTGGCGTAGGCAGATTGAAAAAGATCTCCGACTGGAATTCGGCGATGCCCTTTCCGAAGAAACGCTGAACGAGGCGGTTTCTATTGCCCTCTTTCCAGATAAAGAGCTCCCCGAAGAAGAGTACGAGTTTCTTGATAAGGATGATGGTCACTATATGGAATACATCGAGCAGAGGAAGATTGAGACAGGATGGAATCAGAGAAATCACTTTGACCTGGAATTACAATCTTAATGTTTTATTACTTACGAACAAGACTTAGACAATCGTTTATAGCAATGGAAGAGAGCAGGGTGACTTGAACTAAAAAAACTTGACACTTTTGAGGAAAAAACCAAAAGTGTATGAAGATAACCGTAAAAAGAGAACGAGACCGTGTTTTGAATGAAGGCACAGGTCAGTATGAATGGGTGTGGAAAGAAATCACCCGTTATCGCCACGAGAAGGAAGACATTGATTTGGCAGTGTTGGATTTTCTCAAAGGCGAGCAATCTGCGGAACAGTTGGTTGAAAAGCATCACATTTCCAGTGA